>JAITXR010000074.1 GCA_031284665.1 Paludibacter sp. | reverse complement strand
ACTTTGCACAATTTGAAAACCACGAATTGATAAAATATATAAAAATAATTCGGGAACGAGATAGCATTGCATATAATGCGGTAGCCGCTACTGTTGCTTTTTTGCAAATACGCAACGGGAAGGTTGAATTAGCAAAAAATGCAGATATTAACTGCCTGTTACAAGACTCTCGATGGAAATATGAGACTTTTACGAGTTTTGTTAAAAAATTAAATAAATTCTATCAAGATACAAAATTCAAATCGTTTTTCAATCAACACAAAGCATTGTATGCTGAAACAGAGAAACGATTTGACGAATTTTTATCAGGAATAAATACTGAATGGTTTCAAAAATTTTTTGGCACCCCACTTAATAACCCAATTATATATGTAAGTTTGTTGAATGGAACAAGTAATTATGGCGGAAAAGTTTTTTGTTCGGAAGAATCGCCCGGATATATTTCGGTTGGTTGTACACAAGTTGACAATGATGGGATACCTGCTTTTCAATATAACTTCGATTTATTATACACAATAGTTCATGAATTGTGCCATATTTATACCAATTCACTTTCAATAAAATATGAAAACAGTCTGTCAGAATCAGGCAAAATAATTTTTCCTTTTGTAAAAGAAAAATTGGAGAAAGTTGCATACGGTGATGCAAAAACGATGCTGGCAGAGGGTTTTAATAATCTATGCACAAATATGTACTGTATGGAAAATAATTTCCCATTTTCTAAATATAACATTAGAGACAATGAAGAATACGGTTTTATATGGATGCGCAGGGCAGTTAAATTTATGGACGATTTTTATGCAAACAGAAGCTTATATCCTTATATTACTGATTTTATGCCACAATATATTGAATTTATTAACTTTACAGCAAAACATATAGAACAAATAGCCTTTGAATACGAGCACAGCAATCCATATGTTGTTAATGTTTTTCCTGCAATCAATAGTACAGTTTCTGTTGATACAAAAGAAATTCGCATACAATTTTCCTGTTCAATGTGGAGTAGTTATGGAATAGATAACTCTGAAGACTCAACATTGCTTATTCCCTCTATGCAGGAAAAAGCATTCTGGAATGATGAAAAAAATATTCTTATAATTCCGGTAAAATTAGAGAGTGAAAAAAATTATGGATTAGCATTACGAGCAGATGTTTTTCAGTCATTTGATACATTTCCAATGAAAGAAAATTTTGAAATTAAATTCAATACAGAAAAATGAAAGTTTCCAAATACACATTTTACCTCTCGCATCGATTTACAATTCAAACGTGTTACGTTGCGGAAACGTAACACGTTGTGTAGTATTTAATGTTTAATCAGGGATGTGATTGTTTTATTTTACCAACAAAACTTTTTCGATGGCGTCTTGTAAAGTTTCTTTAGGTAATGCTCCCAATGCCATTTGCGGGCTGCCAGTCATAGGAACAAACAGCAACGAGGGAATACTGCGAATGCCAAAAGCAGCAGCAAGTTCTTTTTCCTTGTCGGTGTTGATTTTGTAAATGATAATTTTATTACCATACTCGGATGCCAATTCTTCTAAAATTGGAGCAACTTTTTTACATGGTCCGCACCAATCGGCGTAAAAATCTATCAAACAAGGTTTTGACCCAAGATATTGCCAATCTTTATTTTTCTCAAAATCAAAAACTTTTATCAAAAATTCGGCTTTGGTCAAATGAATTGTATTGACGGTTTGAGGCGTTGACACGGTTGTAGCAGTAGTAGTTTTTGTCTGTTTTTGTTGCGCAAAAACCACTGCACACAACGAAATTAGAACGATGCTGACGATTGAAATTAAATGTTTCATTTTTTATTATTGTTAAGAATGAAAAGACAAAGATATAAAAATCTGCAAACATATCGTTTGTCTGCAATAATTATTTCAAAGTTTTTTTATACTTTTGCGTTCAAAACTAACATAAAAACTAAAAAAATAGCATAATGGCAAAAGAACTTACTTCGCGTAGCGAAAATTATTCGCAATGGTACAACGATTTGGTAATCAAGGCAGATTTAGCCGAAAATTCAGCCGTTCGCGGTTGTATGGTTATAAAACCCTACGGATACGCAATTTGGGAAAAAATGCAGGCGGAACTCGACCGAATGTTTAAGGAAACAGGGCATGTGAACGCATATTTTCCGCTTTTTATTCCAAAGTCATTTTTTAGTCGCGAAGCCAGCCACGTCGAAGGTTTTGCCAAAGAGTGTGCAGTTGTAACTCACTATCGCCTCAAAAACAGTCCCGATGGCAAAGGCGTAATAGTTGACCCCGAGGCGCGGCTCGAAGAGGAATTGATTGTGCGCCCAACATCCGAAACTATCATTTGGAGCACATATAAAAATTGGATACATTCGTACCGCGACTTGCCGATTTTGTGTAATCAATGGGCAAATGTTGTGCGTTGGGAAATGCGTACTCGCTTGTTTTTACGCACTGCCGAATTTCTTTGGCAAGAAGGGCACACGGCACATGCCACTCAGCAAGAAGCACTTGACGAAGCCCGCAAAATGCTTGATGTTTACGCCGAATTTGCTGAAAATTTCCTTGCAATTCCTGTTATTAAAGGTGTAAAATCGGCAAATGAGCGTTTTGCCGGAGCATTGGAAACTTTCTGTATTGAGGCACTTATGCAGGACGGAAAAGCCTTACAAGCAGGCACTTCGCACTTTTTAGGGCAGAATTTTGCAAAAGCATTTGATGTTACTTTTGTTAATGAGAAAAATGAGCAGGAATACGTTTGGGCAAGTTCGTGGGGAGTTTCAACTCGCTTGATGGGTGCGCTGATTATGACTCATTCCGACGATAACGGTTTAGTTTTGCCGCCAAATATTGCTCCTTATCAAGTAATTATCGTGCCAATCTACAAAACTCCTGAACAACGAATTGCCATTGCTCAAAAAGTAGAGGAAATTATTCCTAAACTTAAAGCACTGAATATCAGCGTTAAATTTGATAATAATGATACAAAAAAGCCCGGATGGAAATTTGCCGAATACGAACTCAAAGGTGTTCCGGTGCGATTGGCTTTGGGAAGTAGAGATTTGGAAAATAACACTGTCGAAGTTGCTCGGCGCGACACATTGACAAAAGAAACTGTGTCGATAGATGGAATAGAAAATTATATTGCCGATTTGCTGCGCGAAATTCAGAAAACTATCTACAAAAAAGCAGTTGATTATCGCAGCTCGGTTACGCGCGAAGTAAATTCATACGACGAATTTAAAACCGAAATCGAAAAAGGCGGTTTTCTGCTTTGTCATTGGGATGGCACGCCTGAAACCGAAGAACTTATCAAAAACGAAACTAAAGCCACAATTCGTTGCATTCCATTATCGGGCGAAAAAATTCCCGGAAAATGTATGGTAACAGGCAAACCGTCGGCTGGGAGAGTGATAATTGCAAGAGCGTATTAATTAGTTTGAGAGGTTTGAATGGTTTGAATAGTTTCTGGAACGTTTGCCACCCAATAGTCCGTAGAGCCTGCCCCGATATATCGGGGGGCGACACTTGGGGGAATTGAGTACCTTACGAATATTGCAAATGAGGTAATGAGGTTAAGATAAAAAATTATCGGCTACTGAGCTTGTTTTGTAAAGAAAATTAGGTAAAAATTAGGTTGACAAACAGAGATTTTATACCCTGTTAGGGTTGAAACATATTGCTTTTGAAATACTTACAGATTAAAACCCTAACAGGGTTAAAGCATATTACATTGATTAATTCTTATCAGGTCTAAACCCTGTTAGAGTTAAAACAAAATGAATTTTTAAAATAATAAATAATCAATTACTGTTGTGTTAATTACAAAATTACAAAATCTATTTGTATGTAATATTCTGATTAACACCAAACTAACTTTATACTTTTTAACTCAATATTATTATGACACTTCCTTTTGCCGAATCGTACAAAATTAAAATGGTAGAACCCATTTACAAAAGCAGCCGAGCCGAACGCGAAAAATGGCTCGCAGAGGCTAATTACAACGTATTTCAACTTAAAGCCGAACAGGTTTATATCGACCTGATTACCGACTCCGGAACAGGAGCAATGAGCCACACTCAATGGGCGGCAATGATGACCGGAGACGAAAGTTATGCCGGTGCATCGTCGTTCTACAGAATGAAAAATGCAATCGAAAAAATTACAGGTTTTCAGTATGTTATCCCAACTCATCAAGGACGCGCTGCCGAAAATGTACTTTTTTCAGTACTTGTGAACGAGGGCGACCACGTTCCCGGAAACTCACATTTTGATACTACCAAAGGACATATCGAAAGTCGCCACGCTTTTGCCATCGATTGTACTGTTGACGAAGCCCGCGACACTCAACTCGAACTGCCTTTCAAAGGAAATGTAGATGTAGCCAAACTCGAAAAAGAACTCAGCGAATTTGCCGCCAAAATTCCGTTTGTTATTGTTACAATCACTAATAACACTGCCGGAGGTCAACCTGTGTCGATGCAAAACTTGCGCGAAGTATCGGCATTAGCAAAAAAATATGGCAAACCGCTAATCCTCGACTCTGCCCGCTTTGCCGAAAACGCTTATTTTATCAAAACTCGCGAGCAAGGTTATCAAGATAAGACAATAAAAGAAATATGCCGCGAAATATTTTCGTATGCCGACTGTATGACAATGAGCGCAAAAAAAGATGCAATTGTAAATATGGGTGGATTTATTGCCACTAATCGTCAGGATTGGTACGACGCCGCCAAAGTGAAAGCCATTGTGTATGAGGGATATATCACTTATGGCGGAATGAACGGGCGCGATATGGATGCTTTGGCTACCGGATTGGACGAGAACACCGAATTTGCCTCGCTCGAAACTCGAATTAAGCAAGTTGAACATTTGGCGCAAAAATTAGACGAATATGGTATTCATTATCAACGCCCTGCGGGTGGACACGCAATTTATATTGATGCTCCGCAGGTGTTGACAAATGTACCGAAAGAAGAGTTTCCCGCCCAAACACTTACTGTGGAACTGTATCTCGAAGCCGGAGTGCGAGCCTGCGAAATCGGCTACCTGCTTGCCGACCGCGACCCTGTAACACGTGAAAACCGTTTTGGCGGGCTTGACCTTATGCGTTTGGCAATTCCACGCCGTACATACACCAATAATCATTTAGATGTAGTAGCCGCCGCGCTGAAAAACGTTTTCGACCGTCGGCACACAATTACTCGCGGTGTGCGTATTGAATGGGAGGCGGAAGTAATGCGGCATTTTACCGTAAAACTAAGCAGAATGAAGGGATAAATTTAACAAGAGGGGAAATTTTTATTCGCAAGTTAGCGACGATAAAAATAAAATTTTACTTATCTTTGTTTAAAAATAAACACAATGGACATTGCAATTCAAAATATTAGTTTGAACATACCCAAAACAGATTTAAGTTTTTTCAAATCTTTGGCTAAAAAAATGGGGTGGACAGTGGAAACTAAACCCGATATGTTGAAAAAATATATTGGTTCACGCCCAAAAAATATTGATTTATCCGATGATGATATTTTATCGGAAGTTTATGCTGTAAGATACGGAAAATGAACATAATTGTTGATACAAATTTATGGGTCTCGTTTCTGATTGGTAAACGATTGAAGGAACTCAAAAAGTTATTAAATGATAAAAATTTACATATCTTTGTATGTAATCAACTTTTGGATGAACTAAAAGATGTTACTTCACGCAAAAAAATCCAAAAATACGTTGGCATAACAGACATAATTGACACTTTCGATTTGATAAATAATTTTTGTCAATATGTTGTTATTCAGCAAAATGCGCAATCGTCAGTGCGAGATATAAATGATTTGTATTTACTCTCGTTGGCAGATACCGTCAAAGCCGAATATTTAATTACAGGCGACAAAGATTTGCTTACATTACATTCGCACAATCAAACGAAAATTGTAAGTTTTACGGAATTTACTACTCGATAAATCATTACTTGTCCTGCCAATGCTGGAGTTCAGACAAAAAAGCAAACCCTAACAGGATTTAAATTCTTGTTAGGGTTAATTGTAAAAAAGGATGAATATTAATGCAATTTTTCAAATTCCTTCATACAATCCACTAATGCTTGCACACTGTCGATTGTAAGGGCATTATAGGTCGAGGCACGGAAACCGCCAACAGAGCGATGCCCCTTAATTCCAATCATTCCGCGTTCGGTGGCAAGTTTTTGAAAATCGGCTTCGAGTTCGGCGTATTCGGGTTTCAGCACAAAACAAATATTCATTCGTGAGCGGTCGGTCTCATTTGCCGTGCCAACAAAAAATTTGTTTCTATCAATTTCATTATAAAGCAGTTCGGCTTTGGCGATATTTCGTTTTTCCATTTCCTGCAAACCGCCTTGCGCCTTGAGCCAGCGCAGAGTTTCCATAGCCGAATAAATAGGCAACACGGGAGGAGTGTTGAACATTGAGCCATTTTCGATATGGATTTGATAGTCTAACATCGAAGGGATATGGCGATTTACTTTGCCAAGCAATTCGTTTTTTACAATCACAAATGTTACTCCTGCGGGCGCAAGATTTTTCTGCGCACCACCATAGATAAGTCCATATTTACTTACATCCACAGGGCGCGAAAAAATATCTGACGACATATCGGCAACCAGCGGCACCGGCGAATCAATATCTTTCAGCAATTCAGTACCATAAATGGTATTGTTGGTAGTGATATGAAAATAATCGACATCCGAGGGGATGGAATAATTTTTTGGAATGTAATTAAAATTATAGGCTTTTGAACTTGCCACTTCCACCACTTCGCCAAAGGCTTTTGCCTCTTTTTGCGCTTTACTTGCCCACACTCCGGTGTTAAGATAGGCGGCTTTGCTGTTCAAAAGGTTGTAAGGCACCATACAAAATTGCATACTTGCTCCGCCTCCCAAAAAGATTACGGAATAACCTTCGGGAATGTCGAGCAATTCTTTGAACAGGGCAACTGCCTCGTCCAATACAGGTTGAAAATCTTTGGAGCGATGGCTGATTTCGAGAATTGACAATCCAATACCATTAAAATCGAGAATAGCGTTTGCCGTTTTTTCTATTACTTCGCGCGGAAGTATCGACGGTCCGGCACCGAAATTATGTTTCTTCATTGTGTATAACTTTTTTACAAAAATAAATATTTTTTTCTATATTTGAACGCGAAAATAAATATTTTTAAAAACAAAAAAGAGGGCGTATTTCTAACGTCCTCTTTTTGTGGAGTTTTAAGTTTCGGAAAATTAATTTCTTTGCGGACGTTGCGGCTGCACTTGACGGCGTTGTTCTTCGCGCGCTGCTTTCACTTTTTCCAATTTTTCTTTACCGATAATTGTTTCGAGTTCGGCATCATCGGCTTTTTGTTGTTCTTCGTAACGAGCGCGGAAATCGCCGGTTTGTTGTTGACCTGCTTCGCGGGCTTTGCGCATTGTTTCAAATTGCTCTTGATTGCGTTTTTGTACTTTTTCGTAAAAAGTAAGCACTTGTGCTTTTTGTTCGTCGGTAAGTTCCACTTGTTTTGCCAATTGGTCAACACGTTCTTGTGGAGAAACATTCAGACCACGACCTCCGCCTGCACGTCGTTGATTTCCTTCTTGAGCCATAACGCTCATACTGATTGCAAAAATTGCTACGATTGATAAAAATAAATACTTTTTCATTGGTGTTAATAATTAATTAAACATATTTTTTATTGTATATTCTTTGACAAAATGTTGTTTCGTTAGTTTAAATAATAAGGAATAAAGAGCAAAGATATGTTGCGTCTAAAACAGGTGGCGCAAATGTAACACGTTTTTAAAAACGTGTTACGTTTAAAGTGAACGTTCAAAGCAGGTGGCGCAAGGGGCTGTCTGAAAAGGATTTTAGCACGCAGATAACGCAGATTGTTAATGTGTTAACAATCTGCGTTTTATCTAATTTGTTTATTTTCTTTATCTGCGAAAATCTGCGCCATCTGCGTGCTTTTGGGACATCTCCAGCGAAAATAATTAGTTTGTTTTCAATAATGCTATAATTTTGCTGGTTGTAATTACTTATAATTGACCTTTTGCTTTGTGTCGTTTTTTTTGTAAATAGTAAAAAAGATATAATAGTAGAAATGCTCCAACAAATCCACCACAAAGTCCGATAACTTCTCCAAACCAATACTCATCTAAAAAAACAAATTTATAAAGCAAAGAGATACATAAAAGATAAAAAATTCCAATAACTGAAAACCATAATTTGTGTTTGCGGGTAATTTTATCAATATAATCACCGTGAATAAAATGTACACCAATAGTTGTTATTGCGACTAAAACGCCGAGTGTTGGAATATCTTTTATTATTTCTACAACCGAAACGGCTTCGTTATGAAATACAATTTTGATAATATAAAAAAATGGTGTCCATAATAATATAATCCCTAAAAATACAAATAAATATTTGTATTTATTGTTTCGAAATGCTTTTATTATTTACTGTTTAATATTTTATTGCTAATCCTATAAAAAGACTGATATATTTGTTATTTTTCATAATTTATTTTTATTTTGGATAAATTGTGAATATAAATTCTGCTATACGCCTCTGAAATCAAAAAAATCAGATTACAGAGGCTTACACATTAAAATTATTTTTACACAAAAACCACACATCGCTTAATAGCAAATTGTGAGTTTTTGTTGGTGTTGCAGAAATTTCAGGGAAAATATGTTTTTTTGATGAGAAATAGATTTTGAAAATAAGGCAGTAAAAAGCAGAAAAGAAAATAATGCACAGAGCATTTAAATTACACAAAAATCTCTCAGAGTGCAGTTTTTTGTCGATATGTATTAAAGGACTTTTCATCTATTGTGCAATAAAAAAATAAAACTTGTTTGTAAAACCGCAGCAAAGATAATTGTATTTTTTAATTATATAATGTTTTTTTTTGTTATATTTTTTTATTTTTGTTTGTTTTATAATGAAAATACTGTAAATTTATCAATAATGCAAATCAAGAGTCAAACAAACAGTCCCGTTAGGGACAATATATTGGTAGAAATAATTGCACAAAACCCACTAGCGTGAATTAAACGTAACACGTTTCAAAAACGTGTTACGTTTCGTACACGTTTTTTTTGTGTGAATCTCCTACGGAGAATTGGGTCTGTGTGGTGTTGCGTTTTCTATTGATATGAAAAACCTACGGTTTATTTATTGTCTGAATCCGGATTTGCAGAATGATAGGATTAACAAGATAAGATGCCAGCTTCGGTAGTGCTGTCCGTAATTTTTAACTCTGTTAGGGTTTCAAACCCTAACAGAGTTGTTATTAGCGCATTAGCGGCATTTTGTTTTCCCAATTTCTTGTAACAAAAAGACGGTATAAAACGAACAAATTCTTTGTCGCTGTGCAATGCAGAGACGCGATTAATCGCGTCTCTACGTTTAAAATTCATAAATTTTCATATCTTCGCCTAAAATAGTGTTGGCAAATACTGCTTGGGCTTGGGCGAGGAGTTCGCTTTTGCTGTTGTAACGCGCCGAATAATGCCCTATGATTAACTGTTTTACATTTGCTTGCAGTGCGATTG
>JAITXR010000036.1 GCA_031284665.1 Paludibacter sp. | reverse complement strand
AAATGTATGAGAAAACTAAAATTCATTTTCACCTGTCTGCTCATTACAGCAGGAATCGGATTGAGTTACGCTCAATCGCGTACAGTTTCGGGCACGGTTGTCTATGCCGACGACAATGAGCCCGTAATCGGAGCAACGGTGGTTGTAAAAGGTACCCAAACGGCAACAATTACAGGGACAGATGGCAAATTTACCATCACAACCACAGAAACCAATCACACTTTGGTAATTTCATTTATCGGACTCAAAGAAGTTGAGACTGAAGCCAAAGATGGAATGCGAGTAGCATTATATTCTAAGTCATCCGAATTGGACGAAGTTGTAGTAACCGGTTATGGTACTGCTACTAAAAAAGCGTTTACAGGTTCGGCTGCTGTGGTTACATCTAAAAATATTGAAAATCGACAAGTTTCAGACGTTACAAAAGCGTTATCAGGAACAACCTCCGGTGTTCAAGCGGTAAGTACTTCCGGTCAGCCCGGAACTTCTGCTACACTTCGCATACGTGGAGTAGGCTCAATATCTTCGAGCTCTGCGCCTTTGTATGTAGTAGATGGCATTCCGGTTGAAAGCAATTTACATTCTATTAATTCGGCTGACATTGAATCTATTACAGTTTTGAAAGATGCAGCTGCAAACTCACTTTACGGAGCAAGAGGAGCCAATGGCGTTGTGTTGATTACTACCAAAAAAGGCAAATCGGGTAAGACACAAGTTACTTTGGAAACTCGTTTTGGATTTAATCAACGAGCAATACCTGCCTATGATGTAGTAAACGACAAAGGGCAGTATATGGAATTGCTCTGGGAATCGTTAAAAAACAAGGCGATTGCCGATGGGAATACTAATCCTGCACAATGGGCAAGCAATAACCTGCTTACGGAAACAAAAGGTTTTAACCCTTTTACAAACGTGCCTGCAAACAATGTAGTGGGAGTAGATGGCAAATTAAACCCTAATGCAGTCGCTGCTTGGAACGACAACTGGCTGAAAGACCCTTTCAGAAATGGACCGCGTTACGAAGATGTGGTTACAGTGAGTGGTGGCAACGGCAATACAAATTATTATCTCTCGTTTGGCTATCTCGATGAGAACTCTTATATAACGGCATCGGATTTTAAACGTTATACTACACGTGCTAAAATAGAGCAAGAAGTAACTTCATGGTTAAAGGTGGGAACAAACTTGTCGTATGCAAAAGTGTATATGAACAATCCTTGGTCTGCTGACAGCGAATCTTCATACGCGAATTTATTTTTCTTTGCACAACAAAATCCACCTATATATCCGATATATAAATACGATAAGACAAGCGGACAGCCAATATTGGACAATAACGGGAAAAAACAATACGAGTTCTCTACTCCTTTCTCGCCGGGGACAAATCCATTGTCGGCATTAGAAAATGATATGCGAGACACTGATTATGACTATACAACTGCATTGGGTTATGCTGAAATTTCGTTTTTGAAGGACTTCAAGGTAAAACTCAATATTCAGGCAGAAAATATAGGTTACTTCTCTAATTCATTTCAAACTCCAATAGGTGGCGATGCATTAAACGTAGGAGGACGTAACACAAGAACGGCAAGTAAAATATTTTCGCTTACTGCGCAACAACAGATTACTTATGTTAAAGCCTTTGATTTGCATAATGTAGATGTGCTTGTAGGACACGAAACAAAAGCACAAAAAAATAATTATCTTACAGCGCAGAAAGAAAACTTTTTGATTCCAACTAATCCTGAATTGATTAATGCCGGACGCTTGTTGGATGCAACTTCGTATGACCAAAGATATAGTTTAGAATCTTATCTTTCGCGTGCTACTTACGATTATGATGAAAAATATTTTCTATCTGCCAGTTTACGCTACGATGGGTCATCGCGTTTTGCGCCGGAAAGTCGCTGGGGCGGTTTTTGGTCATTAGGCGGAGCATGGCTGATAAACAAAGAAAATTTTTTGAGTTCGGTTAATTGGATTAACGAACTGAAAGTTAAGGCAAGTTACGGTACACAAGGTAATGATGGCATCTTGGATTCTTATGGTTATTCGCTTTATAATTTGTATCAAGACCAATATGCAGTATCGCCGGATGGCTCCGGTGGTGTTTCGGTATCGTGGGCAATACGCGGAAACAGAAAATTGAGATGGGAAAAATCTAACAATTTTAATACCGGTATTGAATTTGAGTTTTTTGACAGATTTTTTGGAGGAATTGAATACTATCAAAAAACTACACACGACTTGCTTTATCAAAAACCGTTAGCAACTTCACAAGGACTTCCCAATTGGATATACGACAACGCTATATCGCTAAAAAACAACGGTATTGAGATTGAACTTGGCGTGGATATATTCAAATTAAACGATTTTAAATGGCAGATTAAAGGAAATCTTACCACACAGACTAACAAAATTCTTGAATTGCCGAAAGAAAAGGATCCTGATGGCAAAGGTTATGTGTATGGTAGTTACTGGTTTAAAGTAGGAGGCTCAATTTACGACTTTTACACCTATCGTTCTGCCGGTGTTGACCCTGCTACAGGAAAAGCACTTTGGTATGCCGAAGATAAAGATGACGATGGAAATGTAACAGGTAACAAAACTGTTACCGAGTACGGAGAGGCATCGCGTTATCGAATTGGCAAATCGGCTTTTCCTTCGTTATATGGTGGTATAGAGTCAACATTGAGTTACAAGGGTTTCGACTTTGCAATACAGGGCGCATACCAATACGGCGGTTATGGATGGGATACACAGTATCAAGGACTGATGACCACAATGGAGGATGCCTCTTCGGGTGCACATGCCGATGTGCTGAATCGTCGCTGGACTACTCCCGGACAAATAACAGATGTTCCACGCTTAGAATATGGTCTAAGCCAACAAAATTCAACTTCTGACCGCTTTCTTGTTAGTCGTTCGTATGTAAGTATAAATAATATTACGCTGGGATACACATTCCAGAAAAAACTTACCGAAAAAATAAGTTTGGAGAAAGTACGATTATATGCTACTTGCGACAATGTTGCTTTATGGTCTGCCCGCCAAGGTTACGACCCCCGCCTTTATATTAGCGGAGCGGGAACTTATGCTTACGGTGCAATGCGTACTTATTCATTAGGGTTAAATATTAATTTCTAAAATTATATCAGTTATGAAAAAAATAGTAATTAAAAACAAAATAGCACTCCTTTTTGCCATTGTTTTCGGAATGGTTTCGTGCTCGGATGATTTTTTAAGTCCTGAACCTACCGAATATGCAACAAGTGAACAAATAAACGACTTAACCTCACAAGGAGGCACAACTGTTGTTACATTGGTAAACTCACTCGTTGCAGGTGCTTACAACGCCATGATAACTTTTCAAGGCAGACACGACGCTTTTGGCGAAATGTCCACCGGATTTGCCGGCGATTTGATGACCGAAGACGTCGCAGTCAACTATGCTCATCAGTTTATATACGATTATCAGATAGACAACAACGCCGCTGCCTATGCCCGACCATTGAACACATGGAATTACCTTTACTCCGTCGTAGGAAAATGCAACGAAGTAATAGCAATGATTCCCCCTACGACCGAAGATGCCGCTCTGAAAGGAGTGCTCGGCGAAGCGTTAGCCCTGCGTGCGTATGCCTATCTTACATTAGCACAACGTTTTCAGCAAACTTATGTTGGTAATGAGGACAAGCCTTGCGTACCGCTTACTTTGACCACTAACGATGTAGAAGAAACTATAGGAACAAGGGCTACAGTAAAACAGATTTACGACAAACTGCTTGCCGACTTGGAAACTTCTGTCGGATTATTGAACGGTTACAAACGAGCCAACAAAACACGCATTGATAAAAATGTGGCTGCCGGAATTTATGCACGTGCATTAATGGTTGTCGAAGATTGGGCAAAAGCCGCTCAATATGCCAATATTGCCCGCAGTGGTTACAGCCTGATGACACAAGCGGAAGTAAAAATTGACGGATTTAACGATATTGCTAACAAGGAATGGTTGTGGGGTGCTGATATTACAGGCGAAACAACCACAATGTTTGGATCGTTTTTCGCACACGTTTGCTCGTACGATGTAGGTTACGGAGAATCGACTTTTATGCCAAAAATGATAGATGCTCAACTATATTCGAAATTTGGCACAAACGATGCCCGCAAAGCACAATTTAAGAATCCTTCGGCATCAGTAAACATAAATTCTACGGTAGTTGAAGAAAATGCTCCCTCGTATTGCAATTTTAAATTCAAAAAAGTAGATGGATGGTTAGCCGATTATGTGTATATGCGTGCATCTGAAATGTATCTTATCGAAGCTGAGGCTTTGGCTCGTCAAGGAGGGAAAGATGCGGAAGCGTATGCCGTAATGAAGGCATTTATGGATAATCGCGACCCCGATTGGTCGGCAAACCACTCAACCGTAACTCCGGAGGAAGTTTTCCTGCAAAAACGCTTGGAACTGTGGGCAGAAGGTCATATATTTTACGACTATCTGCGCTTAAAGAAAGGTGTAAACAGAGATTATACAGGAAATAATCATTTGGAAAAGAAAGTTATACCTGCGGGCTCATGGAAATTTATTTATCAATTGCCACAAGGCGAAATTGACAATAATGTTGAACTTACAGAAAATGACCAAAATCCATTACAATAATTTTTTTAATAATTAAAACATAGACATTTATGAAAAATATTAAATTTATAATAATTTCCTTGTTGGCAAGTGCTTTTCTATGGTCATGCGAACAAGAAGCCGGAAGTTTTTACGATGGCACAGGTCAAATATCGTTTACATCGAGTAAATACAGAGCCTTATGGACTCCGGCTGACAGCCAAGAAGCTTTGGCAACCACATCGATACAAATAAAACTTCAACGTGGCAATACTGTAGGTGCATTGGACGTTCCTACATCGTTTGTAACCGACGACGATAATTTTACAGTGGCTGATACAGTAGCACATTTTGCCGATGGCTCGGGCGAGGCATATATTACCATAGATTTCCCTGCGGTACAGGAATGGGAAGCAGGTGCTACTTACAATCTATCGCTGGAACTTGCAGATGATGAAGTTTCTGTGTCAGGCATTCAAAAAACCGATATTGTACTTACTTACGACTATGTATGGAAACCTGCGGGGAAAGTGAGATTAACCGATAATACTTTTACCGGAGAAATATATGATGTTGATATTCAAAAAGCCGATGGACAGAATCTATATCGTTTGGTTAATCCGTTTGCCACCGAAGAAACAGAACAATATTTGAAATTTCCACTTGATGAAGAATGGAATGCGCTCCAATCTGATTTTCCTGAGGGAACACAATGTTACGGCGCAGATGAGGACGAAACAATATACTATTTCTATTGGGATAATAGATATGTAGATACATATTGTTCTTTTTCAAACAATGCCAATGTTTATACAATTACTTTCCTGCTTTTAGACGACAACACTCTCTATACCGGAGGCGAAATCATCTTTACATGGATAGAAGATTATCCGGGCATATTACCTGACCCTATCGAAGTAGTTGATTATAACAGTATGGCAACAGAAGTAATTGCGGGTGCTGTGAGCGAATTTAATTCTACTGCATTTTATGGCAGCACTTGGGAACAATCTTGGACGAAAGCCGTTGATATTCACCCCGAAGACGTAACAAGTTTGTACAAAAATTTGTATTACTTTGCCAATCTTTATGCTGACGGTTACGGCTTGGCTTTCTACTACGATGGTATTGAAATAATAATTCCCGAAAATCAAAATACAGGAGTAACATTCCGCGGTAAAGATGTGTATATTTCTGCAAGCGAAACAAGCGAATCAACATTAGAAACATTTCCTAACAGATTGAGTGTTTATTCCTTAGCATTAAATTTTCATTATGAAGATGGTACAAGTTTGGGCGATTTTGTAGAAACATATTATTATTCTGAAAATCCGATTGCGTACGACAAATCTAATTTTATCGGCAATTTCATTCTTACAGGACTAAGTCAGTTTGGCGACCCCGATGCAGCAATGCAGGTAAGTATTGCTGCCGGAAATGGAGCAAATACACTTCTCATTACCGGTATCGATTATGCCGAAACAGTAATTGCTATATTTGATGCCGAAAACAGTATTATGTCTATTGCACCACAAGAATTAGCCGATTTTGAAACTTTTGATATGGCGTTATATACAACCACTCCTACAGGTTCAGTTAGTACAACAGCCGCTATGGATTTTACCTTTAATATATCGGGTAAATTGGTAATGACTGCCAATAGCAAAGCCGATGGTTACCTGTTGCGTAGCGAAACATTAGGAGATTGGATAGAT
>JAITXR010000023.1 GCA_031284665.1 Paludibacter sp. | reverse complement strand
AAAAATTGCCATAGCAGACCTTTTAGCCACTTATGTTAATACTGTTTGGGATACATACGGTGAGCAGACCGGTTCTACTTTGTTAATTGCTACATTATTATTTGTGTTTCAAATGTTTGCTGATTTTTCGGGTTACAGCGATATTGCGATTGGAGTAGGAAAATTAATGGGTTTTCGGATAACTCAAAATTTTAATTCTCCATTATTTGCGCAAAATATTGCTGACTTTTGGCGAAAATGGCATATTTCGCTCACTCAGTGGTTAACCGATTATGTATTTATGCCATTAAATATTCGTTGGCGCGAATGGGGAAATTGGGGGATGATTTTGGCAATTCTGATTACATTTGAACTTATCGGTTTATGGCACGGTTCTGATTGGTCGTTTGCTCTTTTTGGTTTATATCATGGCTTGCTGTACATCCCGCTTATACTATCCGGGGCAATGTTTCAAAAAATTAAAATTAAGACCAATATCTGGGGTTTCCCATCAATTAAAGTATTGGGCAATATGATATTGACTTTTGCTTTGGTGGCAATAAGTTTTATTCTTTTCAAAGCCGATACAATTGGCGATGCTGTCAAATATTTTTGGGGGATGTGTAACAGTAGTTTATTTTCAATACCTTATGTATATAAAAGAGAGTTTTATTTTCCTGCTATTGCCGGAATTATTTTTATGCTGATTTTCGAGTGGAATGGTAAAAATGATGAATTTGCAATTCAAAAAATACTCTCGAAATGGAATCCCTTGTTTAGATATATTTTTTATTTCTTTTTGATTTTTGTTATTTGTCTATTATGGGGTAAAGACCAGATTTTTATATACTTCCAGTTTTAATTTACTCGGTTAACGCTTTTTTCAAATCTTCCGCGAGCATTAAAGTGTATTTATCCACGCCCGATTTTAATGGATGATACACGCAATTAAAAATTAAAGAATCGGGTAACACATATTTTTCGGGCGTTCCTACGATTTCAAGATTATATTTTTGATAATCTTTTGAAATCGAGTCAATGGCATTTTTTACTGAATGATAAGCGTTTATCTCCATAACAGGATATGAAATAAGCAGGCGACAATTCAATTTTTTCAGTTCTTCGTCATACTTTTTTATTTCCGCCATTGCTTGCGGCTCGTACTGCTCCATTGCAAAAGTTTCATAAGCAGGAATTTGTGAAATTGTCCTGTCCCAATGGGCATCGGTATCACCATATTTATTAAACGAATTTATAGCGTACAATGGTCTTTCTTTTGGGGATTTAGAATTTTTGGCGTAAAAATAATTTCCCAAAGTAATTTTGGAATTAAAAAACTGCCCCACATATTGGATTGAATTATTTATTTGCTTAAAATTAAACAGTTTAACTTTTGGCAAATCGACCTCATATACCGAAAAAGCGAGTTCGTACGATACATGATTGTAATCTCTAAAAAATTGTTCGTAGTTTGGAATTAACACCACAATATCGCCACTGTGCAGGTATAAACGCGTATTATCTAACATGTATTTTAGCCCGATTTCGGCATTAATGGCAGTATTTATTGGATTTAACCCAAGTGAGTCTTTGATTATCTGACTGTTAAGCCCAAAATTCACATTTGAACCACCTACAAAAATTATTCGTGGTGCTGGCGTATGTTCGAGCAAAGAATCTTTTTGCAATGCCGCAAAATACAGCGATGCCGTATGTTTAGGCGGTGTGGGAAGAATAAGAAAAATTCCGCAAAGCACTGCTAATGAGATACTATATATAAGCAATTTTACAATAAATCGTTTCACTTTATAATTTTTTAGAATTTAAAATAAATAAACTGAGATGCCTCACCTTTAATATTAAGCAATACAACAAAAATAAGTAATATATAAAACGTTTGTCGCAGCCAAACATTCCAATTCAAGCCCACTTTTGCAAGTCCGTGTGGCTCGTTGCGGCTGTACCATTCTACAACAATGAAAAAAATGAGTTTTAAAATCAATGGAATATAATATTCTTGTTTGATAACCAGCGGTTTGCTTAGCAAACTGCTGTCGAAAATTCCTGCAAAATATCCAATGGCTTGAGTCATAGTGTCTGCTCTGAAAAACACCATTCCTATGGTTACAAGCAAGAATGTCAATAGCATTTTGCGTAAAGTGGTAAATTTCGGGAAACCCCAACTATTAGTTTCAATTCGAGTTTTTTTGAACATTTTTCCCGATAAAATTAGAGGAATAAACAGCAGCCCGAAATATGCGCCCCATACCACAAAAGTCCAACTGTCGCCATGCCACAATCCGCAAAGCACAAAATTAACAATAATTGCTAATATCATTCCTCCATTGCCCCACGCACGCCATTTTACGTTCAAAGGCATAAATACATAATCGGTTAGCCAAGTAGTAAGCGAAATATGCCAACGTCGCCAAAAATCGGCAATGTTTTGTGCAAAAAGCGAATAGTTGAAGTTCTGAGTTACTTTGATTCCCAGTAATTTAGAGATGCCGATAGCCATATCGCTATATCCCGAAAAATCGGCATATACTTGAAAAACGAATAAAATTGCTCCAATCACAAGCGTGCTGCCCGCCTCGCCGGAATAATTGTCGAATGCTTGATTGACATAAGTTGCACAATTATCGGCAATTACGATTTTTTTTACAAGTCCCCACAAAATTTGTCGGCAGCCGTCAACCGCAAGTGCATAATCGAAACGCCGACTTTCGCTTAGTTGAGGTAAAAACGTGTTCGGGCGGTCGATTGGTCCTGCAAGCAGACTTGGGAAAAATGCAACATAAGCGGCAAAAGCAATAAAATTGTTCGTAGGCTCAATTTTTCCTCTTCCGATTTCAATCAAATAACTCAGCAAACGAAATGTGTAAAACGAAATTCCTACGGGTACAATAATTTTTAATGTGTGTATATTTGTTTGAAAACCAATATTTTCCAGAAAATCTTTAATGGAAATAAGAAAGAAATTTGTATATTTAAAATATAGCAGCGTCGAAAGTCCGAGTATCGTACAGATTGTAATTGTAAACGATTTGCGCCGCTCGTTAGTGGTTTTGCCAATAAAAATACCGGCATAGTAAAACACAATAGTCGAAATTATTAGTAATGGCAGAATTTTCCATCCTGCAAAACAGTAAAACACGTAACTTGATAGTAGTAAAAATGC
>JAITXR010000413.1 GCA_031284665.1 Paludibacter sp. | reverse complement strand
ACATCACAGGAAACTTTTACAGTACTTCCTTTGGGTTGTAATCAAATACAATTATCCGTACCTTCGGCTCATGCCGACTATTTGTGGATATACGATATGGAATATGTAACATTGCTATCGAGTAACGCCACTACCGCAATATTTTCGGTAGAAACCCCCGGTATTTATCAGTTCCATTACCGATATACCGAAAACGACTGCTGGTATTGGATTCATTCCGAAGAAATAATAGTGCCTGTCCGAACCGATTTTGCTTATTCCGTACAGTGCGCCAACGGGCAATATAACCTTACTGTATATAACAATTCCGAATACTTGCCTGCCATTGCCAATGTAAATATTATTTCCGATGCTGTTAGCGTTAATGGAAGTACAGCAGTTGTGAATGGACATCTCTCTGTATATTCAGATGTAGCGTTACCCAGCACAAATACAATAACATGGACTGTCAGCAGCGAAAATGCAACTACCGGCATCCCTTTCCACGATTGCAGCAAAACAATAAGTTTTGAACTGCCGCCTTATCCCACGGCTGCCTTTACGCTTAGCGAAGCCACTAAATGCCCCGAAGACTTTTTCCACCTCCAACCCGCCAACTATAACCCTAATGGAGTTAATAATAAGTATCTGTGGACGTTTCAGCAATCAGGTCAAACCCCAATTACAAACAATCTGCCTGTAATAGATTTTATGCCGCCTGTAGCCGGATATTATGATATAACACTTACCGAATGGAACGACTATGGCTGTGCGGTTACATCTACGCCTATTACGGTTTATGTTCACAATTCCAAATTAGAGGTAACAGTAGCGAGGACGCCAAGCGGAAATCTATGTCAGGGCGATTATGTGGATTTGAAACTATTAGATACTGACAACGCAGACCTTAATTATCTTCCCCACTATCAATGGATGAATGGACATAGTGAACTTGCAGGCGAAAACGGCGCCACATTACAAGTAACGCAGTCGGGCGCTTATTGGGCAAGGCTCATTACTGCGGATGGTTGCGAGGCGGTATTTCCCGGAATAAGTATGCAGCCGTTGAGAGTAGAGTTCGGCTATGCTCCGGATGTAAAAATAAATGCGCCTGCAGGAGTGTGCAAAGACTGCGGCGGCTTTTGGCTCGAAGCCACAGTTAGCAATCCGCAGCCTAATATGCAATACCGCTGGTCGTCTGCCAATGGCAC
Source organism: Paludibacter sp. (assembly GCA_031284665.1). Taxonomy (GTDB): domain Bacteria; phylum Bacteroidota; class Bacteroidia; order Bacteroidales; family Paludibacteraceae; genus JAITXR01. Next base: position 11,556 of record JAITXR010000413.1, on the reverse strand, counting down.
TATTGCAAATAACGCCGTTTGGGAAACAGTTACAAATAATACGGGCATTATCAGAACATTCGTATCGCTGTCGCAAAACGCATCTTTTTCGTCTGATACTTACACCATACAGATAAGATATGCAGGCAACGGCTGTTCGGCTTCGGCAAGTTCGGCAGTGCAGTTCAGCCCCTCTCCCTCGCCATCCTCGCTAACATACACATTAGATATCCCAACTTACCGGGCAACAGGACTTTACAGTGCAAGCATCACAGCACGCAGCGGTCTGCCGGGCACATATATTTGGAGTAATGGAATGACGGGAAACTCCATTACTGTAAATCACGGCGGAGTGTATGAGGTAACATTTGTAAACCAATACGGCTGTAGTTCAAAAGCAGAGATTACTCTCCCGCGCGACCCCAAAGAATATATGTGGATAGTACCTCAGGGAGGATGCTATACTGTTTGCGATGACGAGGGATTAAGAGTTATTGGACCCGTAAGTTATGCACAGTTTTATAAATGGGCATGGATGTGGAGCCGTACTAATTTATTAAACTATACAGGTTCTGTTTTGAACAATTATATTATTGCCCCCTATTCAGGCGACCATACTTTAGAATTAACAGTTGCAGACGATATCGGGAATAAATTGGATGCGCAAAGCAAGCCTTTCAGCGTCAATTTTATTGATTGCAAACGCGACTGTGATTTTAATGCAAATATATCAATTACAAAAGACAATAATGAGTATTATATATCCTATAGCGTAACGATAACTCTTACAAACTCATATCCTTTTGATTTAAACATAATCTTTAACACCAGTCCTTCTGGAGCGGGTTTCTTTATCCCTGCCGCAGTTACATTGCCCGCAGGCTCTACACAAACCTACCACCTTACTTACATTGCTACAGATACCTCAAATCCGGTAGTTTTTTTAAATATTATTGCAGAAAATCTATACAGCAAAGATGAAGGTTTCAGATGCAGAAAAAGTTATGAAATGTCAATGCCAATTATTAAAGCACCTCGAGTACCCGATACGCCGGAGTATCCCGATACTGAAAATATATTGTTTGCATTAAATCCCAATCCTGCCAACGGCAACATTACCATTAGTTACAATGTGCCGCAAAAAGGCAACAATCAAATCTCTATTTACAATATCAGCGGCAAATTAATTTGGAGCAGCAACCCTGCCGTTGATACTGAAAACAGCAGCACACTCAACGTTTCCGCTTGGGTTTCAGGTTACTACATAGCAGTACTGAAGCACAACGGGAATATAGTAAAACAGCAGGTAATTATTAAAAAATAGCAGCAGTATTGAGAATGTAGAAATACAGGTGTTATTAAAAAATTCACAGATTGTTTTGTTCTAATTCTAACAGGGTTAAAAAACCCTGTTAGAGTTTAGACTTGCAAATAAATATTCTCGCCGGATTGCTTCCGCAATAAATCGGGATGCGAGGAACAAAGCAATCAGGGAAATAAAAACTCTATCATTGGTAGCGGCTTTATTTTCATCCTGTAGGGATGAATCGCTCGGTAGAAATCGGAGAGTGATATGTGAATAACCGCAGGCTGCGCGTTGCGCTGCCTGTGGATAACAACCGTAAAGCAATTAACAAATAAAATTTTACAATTATGAAAAAAACTATTACTTATTTCTTTATTATTGCCTGCGCCGCCATAGCCTCAGCGCAAACCCCCCAGTGGCAGTGGGCTAAGAGCGGCGGCGACTGGCGACACTCCACCGACAATTATGCCAATTTTTCAAAAGATATGGAGCAGATAAAGGGTATGGCTGTGGATAAAGATAAAGATAACAATATCTATTTTGCTGCGCTTATTGGCGGCAATGTGGAGCAATATCCCGTGTTTTGCGGCATAGAGATACCGGTGTATAATGTAAGATTACAGGCACTTGGATCGGCATTAACCGATGTGCTTGTAGGTAAAATGGACTGCAATGGCAATCTGCTATGGCACTATGTAATAGGCAGCGATAATAGCGATAATATTAGTGGCTTTGGCATCGATACATTGGGAGGCGTGTATGTGTCGATACGAAAACCGGCGGTTGCCACACTGTTAAATTGTGGTAATTCCAACAATCAGGACACGGCTATTGTTACAAATGCAATAAATTATCTTGTAAAGTTAGATACTGCCGGAAATTATCAATGGATACACCACAGCACTTTCGAAGAAAGACTTTATAAAGCCGTAGGCTTGGCAGTAGAAAAAGACGGCACGCTGCATTGGCTGATTTCTGCTAATGCTAATGGATTGGGCAACTATTATACTACTACCATCGAAAACGGGCAAATAGTGATGGATTCCGCCTTTCTTTCTATGCAGGATATGATAGTGGCACGTTACGATAAAGATGGAAATTATCTTAACTATGTGTCTTTACCAATACTAAATGCTGCGCGAAATAATGACCAACCGGACAACAACGTATATTTCCGCTACGACCCTGTAAATCAGCACTATTATTTAGGGGGGTATCTTCTTTATGTTAGTAAGCCAAATGGAGAACAGGCTGGCAGAACAGGCAAATATCATGTAGTTATTGCAGGCGATACCGTTTGGCAAACTTCCGTCTACAATGGAGTACGTGACTACGAAACAGGCGAAAGTTATATTGCCACATTTGATTATAACGGAAATCATTTATGGCATAAAAAGGGGAAAAGTGGAATATATAGAGAGTATATTTCAAATCCTAATATCACACCACGAATTCATACAAGTAACCAAATTTCACAAGTTTTTTCGTTTGAGATAGACAATACAGGAAGTGTATATATTGCTGCCAAAACGGATGATATAGGGCAACTTGTTTCCGACTCTTTGTATTTAAGAGTGATAAAAATATCTCCTAATGGCGATATGCTGTGGAATGATATTAACCATAATGAAATAAGAGCATATTACGGAGGGAAAGTTGGAGTTAACAATAAAAATGATGCTGTTGCATTATTTTCCAATAATCAATATTCATACGTCAATGGAATGTGGCAAGGCTCAAATTTTAGTGGTGTATCAGAACTGGTTTTTAAGGAATTTGATAAAACCACATTGCAGCAAACTGCCCAATACGAATGGACAAGCGACTTGAGATATAATATCTTAAAAGCCGAAAACAATGTCCCAACTACCATTGTAGCAGATAGTTACGGCAATTATATAATAGGCGGAGCGGTAGGTACGCGCTTTTACCTTAATAATAACGATTCGAGTGTAATGATACTAAACTACGGAATGAAAGATACAGACTTTTGGCTCGGGAAATTCGGAAATAAGGATTGCGTGGGCAATGCTATCGACAATCCGGCAGATACTGCGCTGTCAGTGTCGGCAGTCAGCATTTCGGAAATTAAAATATATCCTAATCCTGCCAAAAACGAACTGTTTATTAACTTCCCTGCTGCCGAAAACGTGGATAATTCACCCGTCGTCGAGATATTCAACATTACAGGGCAGCGAATGTTAAGTACAAAATACACAAATCATCAATCAATAAATATCTCCACATTACAATCAGGGATTTATATTTTGAAATTAGGGAAATATTATGGCAGGTTTGTGAAAAATTAATAATAAAAACCACTGAAACATTACACCGTAGGGGCGTTGCCTGCGGGCGTTGCATGCAACGCCCCTGCATGTAACACCAGCACGGCAACATCCTACAATGCAACGCCCCTACTCTATTATTTCTTATCCAATTTCCGCCAAACGTACCAAATATAGGCAATTACAAACGGAATGAACAGCGAAACCACGCTCATTGTGCGCAAAGTGAAAAGCGACGACGACGAATTAGAGACTGTGAGCGAACTTTGAATGTCGGTATTCGACGGATAGTAAGCAGTGGAATTGAAACCGGCAAGCAGCAACACAGTGAGCACCACCAACACTACACCAATGCCCGAAAACCAAATTCCTTTTGTGGATTTTTTGCAAAACGAGCCGATAATAAATCCATACAAAACACCCACTACGCCTACCAAAAGCAACGCAATCAGCCAAGGATTTGCAAGCAAGTTGTGGAAGTATTTATAATTTTCCACCACCAAAACTCCATTTGCCTGTTCGGTTAAGCCGTCTTTGAAAAGCAAATTAATTAAATACGGTAAAAAGCAAACAAGAAATGCTATTGCGTTGATTAATAATTGTTTGCGCGAACGGCTGCGAATTTCGTTATTATCAATATTGTTGATAAAATACAAACATCCCAACGAGCGAGCAAGGAAAAACACAGCCAAGCCAAGTACCACATTCCATAAATGAAAGTGAGTAGTACCACCCCAAACAGCCTCCAAACCGTGCCAATTGGTAGTCCAAGCCGAAATTGTAGGATTTGCCGCATCAACTATATTGCCGCGATTGATGATAAATTCGCCACCAAAAAACAGAGTTGAAACCGCCGCCCCAACCAAAATGGGCGCAAGCAGTCCGTTAGTGAACAAAAATGCCTTGTAAGTGGATTTGCCAAGCAGATTGCCCTGTTTGTGAATGTACTCAAACGACACGGCTTGAATTACAAAACTGAACAAGATTAACATCCAAACCCAATATGCACCACCAAAACTTGTGGAATAAAACAGCGGAAATGACGCAAAAAATGCACCGCCAAAAGTTACAAGCGTAGTAAAAGTGAGTTCCCATTTTTTGCCCAACGAATCGAGCAAAAGTTGAAACTCGCTATCCGTTTTCCCAATTTGATAAACAAGCGACTGCCCGCCCTGCACAAAAAACAGAAACACCAGCAAAGCCGCCAAAAGTGAGACTAAAAACCACCAATAATGTTGATAAAAAATTATATTTTCCATAATAATTATATTTTTTCAGAATTTACGAATTGATTAAAAATTTATTCTTCCGGTCCTTTTTTGATTGCTTTAAGCATAATTCCAAGTTCGGCGATTAGCAAAATCGAGAATACAGCCAGAAATACGAAGAAAGTAATCTGCACCGAAGTTGTCGGGATTTTTGACACCGACGCACTCACCGGCAAAATATTCTGAATTGCCCAAGGCTGCCTGCCAACTTCGGCTACTATCCAACCTGCCTGCGAACAAATATAAGCCAACGGAATTGACAGTAAACCAAGCAGTTGCAATAATTTATTTTTTGCCAAAATACCTTTTTTGTTGAGCCACCAATAAGCGATGAAAAACAGCAGAAAATATCCGCCCAAAATTACCATTATGTGAAATGCGTAGAAAGTTAAGCCAACGGGAGGAATTGCCTCTTTGGCATCGTGGAAAAATCCGTAGCCGAAACTCTGCATATTTTCATTCAAAGTGGCTTGAGCAATAGCGGCTTGCTCGCTGTTATCCGTTTTTTTCGCCTCACGATATGTTCGTAACGCCTCTTGCGCTACTTTTCCATATTCCATTTTTTGCTCCACCGAAACAATATTATGTTCTTCGTTGCCATAAACCAAATCCTTAATTCCGGGCACAAAAGCATTCACATCGTTTGTTGCGAGCCACGAAAGCATTTTTGGGAAAGCAATTTTCAGCAGAATTGCATCCTTGTCGTTATCAAGCGTTTTTGCCGGATTTACAATGCCAAAACCAATCAGTTCGTTACCGGCTTGTCCTTCGTAAAGTCCTTCCATTGCGGCAAGTTTCATTGGTTGATATTTTGCCACTTTTTGCGCCGAGCCATGTCCTGTCCAGAATGTTAACACAATGCCGGCAATTCCCACCAAAGTAGCAACTTTAATGCTGTTTTTGGCAAATTCCTCATTGCGTTTTTTGAGTAAAAACCAACTGCTAATGCCGATTACAAACGCCGCGCCAAGCATCCAAGCCGAAAGTACGGTGTGAAAAAATTTGTTTACCGCCACCGGCGAAAGTGCCACAGCCCAAAAGTCAGTAAGTTCGTTGCGGGCAGTGTCGGGGTTAAAATCCATTCCGGCGGGAAACTGCATCCAAGCATTCGCCACCAAAATCCACCACGCCGAAATAGTTGCACCGCCCACCGTCAGCCAAGTTGAAGCCAAATGAAAGCCTTTGCTCACTTTGTCCCAACCAAAAAACAGCACGCCGATAAACGTTGCTTCGAGAAAAAACGCCACAATACCTTCGATTGCGAGTGGTGCGCCGAAAATATCGCCTACAAAATAGGAATAATTCGACCAGTTTGTTCCAAATTCAAATTCGAGAATAATTCCCGTTGCCACGCCGATTGCAAAATTAATTCCGAAAAGTTTTATCCAGAATTTTGCCAAACGTTTCCATTTTTCGTCGCCTGTACGATAATAAATGGTTTCGTAGATGCACATAATTACGCCAAGTCCCAGTGTGAGCGGAACAAAAATCCAGTGGAACATAGCAGTCAGAGCAAATTGCGCCCTCGACCAGTCGATTAATGATAAATCCATAATTTTTAAGTGTTTTAAATTGGTTGATAGTTTATAAAGTTAGAAGTTATAGAAGTTAGAAGATAGAAGTTGGAAGTTAGAAAGTTTGAATAGTTTGAATGTTTGAATAGTTTGGACTGCGGCTGTTTTGTTACGTTATTTTTTGTCTGAACTTTGATTTTAATAAGATTAAAATGATTAACAGGATTAAGATTAATTCCTACATTTCTAAATTCCTTAATTCGTAAATTAACCATTAACAATTAACCATTAACCATTAATCATTAATTGTCAGCTGTTCCGCCACATATTCTGCTTTTTGCTCGGCGGTATCGAATTTTGAATTAAGAAAATTTGGGAACAAGAACACACGAAGAATGGCAAACATTATAAAAAGTTTAATGATGATTATCGTCCAAAGTGTTTTTCCGACAGTCATTTGCTTAAACCCTTCGACGTACATTGAAAAAAAATCGGATATATTTTTAATTTTTTGCATTGTGTAAGTATTTTTTATTTCCGAACATAAAACGTTGTAAAAATACAAATTTATTTTAAATATTGCACTTAATCTAAAAAAAATAATTCCACTCAAAAGGTTTATCGTTGATTTTGGCTGAAAGGTAGGGAAAACGGCTTTTGTACATTTTATACTTCATCGCCAATAAAAATAATTTTCATTTTATTTTTGATATGATTTTCATTTTGCTGCTAATTTTTAATTTTGCAAAATTTTCACTTCGTTTATCGTATTTAGCAAATTCAGTGCATTTTGTACGCTTGCGATTCCGGCAAAAATTACTGAGCGTTTACCGTTTTGCTCTCGTAATTGGCAAGTTCGGGGATGATTTGCCATATATTGAATCATTTTACCAAAACTGTCGGATTTATAAAATTGTGATTTTGGATTTGAAACAAGCGAACAAGTCATTTTGTCGTTTTTCAAAATCAATTTTTCGATGCCAAAATTAATTGCCATCCATCGTAAAGGTACTATCAACAGCAGGTTTTGCGCTTCGTCGGGTAAATTGCCGAAACGGTCGTTCATTTTTTGTTTAAAAGTGGCAAGTTCGTTTTCGTTCGCAATATTATCCAATTCTTGATAGAGCGAAATTCGTTCCGAAATATTTTCGACATAACTTTGCGGCAGTAACACTTCCATATCGGTATCCACCTGACAATCAGACACATAATTCGAGTTTTTTTCGTCAACAACTTCATCTTTATAAAGTTCGGCAAATTCCTCATTTTTGAGTTCCATTACAGCCTCGTTGAGTATTTTCTGGTAAGTTTCGTAGCCAAGGTCAGTAATAAAGCCACTTTGCTCAGCCCCAAGCATATTTCCTGCACCTCGAATATCCAAATCCTGCATTGCAATATGAAATCCGCTGCCAAGTTCCGAAAAAGTTTCGAGCGCTTGCAGTCGGCGACGGGCTTCGCTTGTGAGCAGATTGAGTTCCGGAGCCATTAAATAGCAATACGCTTTACGATTACTTCGCCCTACACGTCCACGAAGTTGGTGCAAATCGCTCAATCCGAAATTTTGCGCACTGTTAATAATTATTGTGTTCACATTCGGAATATCCACCCCCGATTCGATGATGGTAGTTGCCACAAGCACATCGTATTCGTAGTTAATAAAATCAAGAATAATTTCCTCCAATTCGTCGGGCGGCATTTGTCCGTGCCCCACTGCCACACGGCATCCGGGCACAAGTTTGCGGATAAGCGATTGAATATTATAGATATTTTGGATTCTGTTGTTGATAAAAAACACTTGTCCGTTTCGGCTAATTTCGAGCGTAATGGCTTCGCGAATAATATCCTCGTCGAAAGTATGAATTTCGGTCTGAATTGGGAAACGATTGGGTGGCGGAGTGCTGATGACCGACAAATCGCGAGCACCGAGCAGCGAAAATTGCAACGTGCGCGGAATAGGCGTGGCGGTCATTGTGAGAGTATCGACGCTGATTTTCAGATATTTCAATTTTTCCTTCACCTGTACGCCGAGTTTTTGTTCTTCGTCGATTATCAATAAACCTAAATCTTTGAATTTCACACTTTTCCCTATCAATTTATGAGTTCCGATGATAATATCAATTTTCCCTTCGGCGAGTTCTTGCAACACTTCTTTGGTTTTTAGAGGCGATTTTGCCCTGCTCAGATATTCCACTTTGACGGGAAAATCGGCAAATCGAGCGCAAAACGAATTATAATGCTGCAAAGCCAAAACGGTAGTAGGCACAAGCACTGCAACCTGTTTGCCGTCGGTTGCCGCCTTAAACGCCGCCCGCATTGCCACTTCTGTTTTCCCAAAACCCACATCGCCGCACACCAGCCTGTCCATCGGGCGTTGCGACTCCATATCGCGTTTTACATCTGCGGTAGATTTGGCTTGGTCGGGCGTGTCCTCGTAGATAAACGACGCTTCGAGTTCGTGCTGCAAATAACTGTCGGGCGAAAAGCGGAAACCCTCTTGCGACTTGCGACTTGCATACAAGCGGATAAGTTCGCGAGCAATATCTTTAACCTTCGATTTTGTGCGCTCTTTGAGCCGTTCCCAAGCACCTGAGCCAATTTTGTTAATTTTCGGTGCCTCGCCTTCTTTGCCTTTATATTTCGAAATTCGGTGCAGCGAATGAATGCTCACAAAAACCGTATCGTTGTCCTTATACACAAGTTTGAGCATTTCCTGCATTTTGCCGTTCACATTTGTGCGCACAAGTCCTCCAAAAACTCCTATTCCGTGGTCAACGTGAACAAGATAATCGCCTGTGCGAAACTGATTTAACTCCTTTAATGTGAGTAATGCTTTGCCCTGACGGCTGCGGTCGGTACGAAGTTGATATTTATGAAAACGCTCAAAAATCTGATGGTCGGTAAAGATACACAGCGACATATCGCGGTCGATAAAACCCTCGTGTAATGCACCTTTGACCGCTACAAAAGCAATATCGTCGCCACGATCGGCAAAAATATTTGCTATTCGGTCGGTCTGTTTTGTACTGTCGCTAAGGATATAAATTCGGCAACCCTCGCTCAACGATTTTTTGAAATTTTCGGAAATAATATCGAAATTTTTATGAAACAAAGGTTGTGCTACCGTGTTGAAATTCAGACTTTCGTGTGCTCGACGGGCATTTTGTTTATTACATTCCACAGTTCGAAATGCCGTAATTTGTTCTGCAAATTCGGCACCGCTAATGTTGCTGTAATTCAGATTGCTAACACTTTGCCCGCTTGAATTGAGTTTTACCAGAATTTCGTCGTAAAGGCTGTTTATTCTATCTTTAATAAAAAGGATGTCTTTGAAAATCAGAATGCTATCTTTGTTGATAAAATCAAAAAACGAAACTTTGTTATTATCTTCATTTTCTTGCAAATTATTGACAACACTTATTTGATTGCAAATTTCTTTCGAAAGTTGAGTTTCGATGTCAAAAGTTCGGACTGAATCAATTTCGTCGCCAAAAAAATCGATGCGATACGGCATTTCGTAAGAAAATGAAAACACATCTACAATCGAGCCGCGAACAGCATATTGACCGGGTTCATATACAAAATCGACACGTGTAAAGTCGTAAGTTTCAAGAGTTTCGCATAAAAAATCGAGACCGATATTTTCTCCTTTTGTCAGCGTAAGAGTGTTTTTCTGCAAACTTTCCGAAGGCACAACTTTTTGGAACAAGGCTTCGGGATATGTTGTTACAATACAGCCGTGGTCGGGTTTGGTGAGGCGATTCAGTACTTCGGTGCGGAGAATATCGTTACCGGCATCTAACTGACTGATTTTAATTGCTTTTTTGTACGACGATGGGAAAAAATAATTTTCGTCGCTTGGCAAAATATGCTTAATGTCGTTGTAAAAATATGCAGCCTCGTCGGCATTTTCCTGAACAACAACTATATTGTGCGGATTTGACGAAAATGCGGCAGATAAGGATAGGGCAAACGCAGAGCCGCTCAAACCGCTAATTTGCAAATTTGAATTTGTGCTGCCAAACCACGCTGCAAGTGCCTTGACTTGCGGATGGAGAGCGTAAAGTTGTGAAAGTTCTGAAAGTTCCAAAATAACCTAATAAATAATGCTGTAATCAAATTACTTCCCGAATATTGGGCAAAAGTAATGTTTTTTTTTATATTAAGTAAATATTATTGTGCAAAAAATGGTTTTTGCGGCGAAATATAAAATGAGCGATGAAAAATTTATTTTAAATTATGCTGATAAAACATTTAGTAGTTTGAAATTTTATTTAAATTTGCAGAAAAATTATTAAATAATTGAAAAGGTATGAAAAATTCTTTTTTTAGCAAATTTACTCCCAAAGAGCCAAAATTTTATCCGTTACTTAAAAATTTGGCGGAAGTGTCGTACAAAGGTGCCGAACAACTTGCAGTTTTTATTAAAAGTAACCACAGCGAAGGCTCAGAAATTATTTATCAGAATATCAAAGATTTGGAGCATCAAGGCGACAGAATTACAAATACGATATTCGAGGAGTTGAACACTACGTTTATTACGCCGTTCGACCGCGAAGATATTGTTACTTTGGCAAATCGGCTCGACGATGTAATGGACGAAATTTACAGTTGTGTGAAGCGTATTTCGTTTTATAAACCGAAAAAATTACCCGTTGCCGCTTCCGAACTTGCCGATTTGATAGTTGATTCAACGCAATATGTGCTTAAAGCGGTTGATGATATTGATGTTCTGAAAAAAAATCCCGAAACGATAAAACAATATTGTAATATTTTGCACGAAATTGAAAGTAAAGCCGATGAAGTGTATCAAAAATTTATTATCGAATTGTTCGAAACCGAAAAAGACCCGGTTGAACTTATCAAACTCAAAGAAGTAATCAATGTTTTGGAAAGTATAACCGACAATACCGACCACGTCGGGAAAGTTATAAAAATGATTATTGTAAAATATGCGTAATGCCAATACGCGATTTTGAAAATTATTGACAAAAAAAAAACGAAATAATCCATAAAAAGATTGTTTCGTTTTTTTTAGTGCGCAGAATGAGACTCGAACTCACACGTGCATTTATATATAGGTTATATTTTATTTTATGCTGATTTTCAGTTTGTTATGTTTTTATGTTTTACTTTTTTTTTACCCATTTTTTACCCAGAGACTTTTTTTAGGTTTTTTTGATTTTGGTAGTTTTTACTTCTTT
>JAITXR010000392.1 GCA_031284665.1 Paludibacter sp. | reverse complement strand
ATAATTATGACAGATGATGGCAGTTACGGGAGCAAAGGGCTGGTAACCAATGGTATAGAAGATATTATCAAACGCGAAACTGTAAATCTTTGCGTTACTATCGGACCTGCAATAATGATGAAATTTGTGAGTTTGCTTACCAAAAAATACGAAATTCCAACCGTTGCCTCGCTCAACACAATAATGGTTGATGGCACAGGAATGTGCGGTGCGTGCCGTGTGTCCGTTGATGGAAAAACAAAGTTCGTGTGCGTTGATGGACCCGAATTTGACGCGCACAAGGTAGATTTCGACGAAATGTTGATGCGCCTCACTGCCTACAAAGACTTGGAAGCCATTGCCAACCAAGCATATCGAAAGTGAATTAAGTTACGAGTTACAAGTTACAAGAACGCACTGATGATGATGTTCCTCACTCTTTAGTAAGGAAAAATAAATAACTTATAATTGCTTATTGTCCCGTTAGGGACGTAATATTGGTAGAAACAAATATAATACCAACTTCCACCGTGCCGTAGGTACGTTATATTTCTTTATGTTGCGTACCTACGGCACGCTGGTCAATGCTGTATGATTATTTCTACCAATATATTGTCCCTAACGGGACAGGGAAAATGTTATCAATTATTTATTTTACTCTTTACTCCATAATAAAACAATCGTTAATTTTCAGTGTCTTTTAGTTAAGAAATATAAATCCGTTTTTAGTTATTAAAAAAAATCGTACTTTTGCACTATCAAATTTTAAAATGTTTGTGTTTTTATATTAAATTTATTTTTAACCCCATTAATTAATTAAAAAAAATCGTATGAGAAAGACTTTACTCTCTGTTTTTTGTGCTGTTGCAGCACTCAGTTTATCGGCGCAAGTTGCGCCCGAAAGTGGAAACCAATATCGCATTCACAATGCCGATGGTTTGTACCTTAGTTATGATGCCAATTGGAGCGATGCCGGTTGGAACTTGTTTTACAACGACACCTTGTACACCACTGTGCAATCAGTACCTTACACTTGGACAGAAACTTCATATACAATGGAGTACAATCCTGCCAACCAAATTTTTACCTTGACTGAAAATGAGGGCACTTGGAAGATTGCTACGAATGGAAGTGCGTATATTGTTACTGTGGACAATGGAGGTACCAACACTTGGGATATAACAGCTACGGGCACAAGCCTTGATGGAGAAGGCAGTACGGGCGACTGGACTTTCATTCCTGAGAATGATTATTATTTGTTGCAAGTAGTTTCAGGTAAATATTTAGCCAGCGACGCATCAACTTCGGGTTTTACTGCCGCAGGTGCACGCTCAAATGTTTATTATAACAAAGACAATAAAACTTCGGCTCATTGGACATTTGAACCTGTAACTACTGCATCTGCTAAAGAAACTTCGGCTACTCAGGAGTTGAATGTTTATGCCAATGCAACTACCTTGTTTGTAAATGTTGAAAACGGCACAGCTATCTCTGTTTATTCAGTTTCGGGCAGCAAAGTGATTGACAGCATCGTGTCTAACGGCAAAGTGAACGTTTCTAACCTTGCAGCTGGCGTTTACGTTGTTTCGACACCCGCAGGAAAAGCGAAATTTGTTAAAAAATAATACTATAAAATTACCCCCTATAGAAAAAACAGCACAGATTAATTTTGTGTTGTTTTTTTTTATGCGCAAAAAACACTAACTTTGCACAAAATCTTTCAGAAAAAATGCCTCAAATAGAGAAAAACGTATCAATAGCCGTTCCGGAGCCTACACTGCGGCGATTGCCGTGGTATTTGGCTTATGCAAAAATGCAATTGAGCAGAAACGAAATGTATCTGTCATCTACGCAAATAGCCAAAAACATTGCTGTTGATGCCTCTGTGGTGGCAAAAGATTTGTCGTATGTGAACATTGCAGGCAAAACGCGCGTGGGATACGACACGCGCGAACTTGTTACAGAACTCGATGCGTTTCTCGGATTTACCAAAACGCACAAGGCTTTTCTGTTTGGAGTAGGGCGATTGGGTGCGGCATTGCTGCACGACAGCGGGTTACAACAGTTTGGGTTAGAGATAGTTGCGGGGTTCGATGCCAAATACGAACTTGCAGGGACGCGCATCAATCACATTCCTATTCATCACATCGACCGATTTGCAGACCTCGAAAAACAAACACAGGTCAAAATTGGCGTATTGACAGTGCCCATAGAGTCGGCACAGGAAGTGTCGGATTTAATAGTGGCAACAGGCATTCAGGCAATTTGGAATTTTACGCCTTTCCGTATCCGTGTGCCCGATAATGTGGTGGTGCAAAATACCTCTATCTATGCACATCTGGCGGTAATGTTTAACCGACTGAATGCAATAAATAATTAATACAGTAGTTAAGTAGATAGGTAGTTAAAGTAGTTAGGTAGATAAAAAATTAAAAAAAACTTAGTGAGCCTCCGTGCTCTCAGTGTCTTCCCCGCTATAGCGGGACAAGCGTGGTAAACGACTAACGACTAATGACTTTATAACTTTATGAACTTTATAAACTTTAAGAACTTTATGAACTTTACAAACTAAGCAAGTATGAACAAATTTTTATTTTTACCGATATTATTTCTTTTTGCTGCGTGCGAAAAAGAAATTGAGTTTAATGGCAAGGAAACATCGCCATTGTTAGTTGTCAATAGTTTTGTGCAGCCCGATTCGGTGCTGAAAGTAGAAGTGTCGCGTAGCGTATTTTTTCTTTCGAATGCCGAGCCTCGCAATGTTAGCAATGCCACTATCACTGTGTTTGTCAATGGCGAGAACAAAGGAATAATGACCTATTATCCTTACAATCCCCTTGATGAATATGGCGGTGCGCAGCATTATGCTCTCGATTATGCACCCAAAGTGGGTGATTTAATCCGTTATGAGGTAGAAGTGCCGGAGTTTGGCAAAGTTACCGCCGAAGATGTTGTTCCACAAATAACAGAGATTAGCTCGGTGGAAACGGAAATGTATGCTGAAGATGAATGGGGCAGTACGAGTTATAAAATTCGCATTCGTTTTCAGGACAAGCCCAACGAGAAAAATTACTATCGCATAGTGATGTATAAGATGATTACTTGCTCGCAATGGGACAATGACCTGCAAAAGGACGTTGTATATGACGACCCATACCCGCATCTTGTTTCTTTTGATTCGGACGATATGGTGTTTCAGAACGACCCGACAGCAGGGGTTTTTACCGAAGAGATAGACACTTATGATACTTTTCCAGACGACCTCATTGATGGAAAATTCTATACGCTCACACTTACATCTCGATTTGCTTCCGATGATTACAGATACGGATATGGCTATGGTTACGGATATAAGGAGATAGCAAGCGATGTTTATGTTTGCCTGCAAAGTATCTCACACGATTATTATATGTATTTGCAAACACGCGCAGCAGCCGAAGATGCCGGTGATTTCGGCATTTTCACAGAGCCTGTGCAGGTTTTCAGCAATATACACGGTGGTATCGGTATTCTCGGAACCTACTCTGTGTCAGTTCATAAAGTCAAATAGTTTCTCTTATGCGCCGTGGCAATTCTTGTACTTTTTACCACTTCCG
>JAITXR010000285.1 GCA_031284665.1 Paludibacter sp. | reverse complement strand
AAACATACCGGTTGGGTCGAAATTCTCGGCTGTGGAATGGTAGATCCAAATGTGCTGGAAAACTGCGGAATTGACTCTACAATTTATTCTGGTTATGCCTTTGGAATGGGCATTGAGCGAATTACCAATCTCAAATATCAAGTAAAAGATTTGCGAATGTTCTCGGAAAACGATGTGAGATTTTTGCAACAATTTGTTTCGGCGTAGGGAAACTAATTAATCATTCATCCCTAATCATTATTTTCTTAATTCTTTCTGCCGCGTCGCCAAGTGTTTTTTCGTTGGCACAGAGCGAAATACGAATAAAGCGATTCCCGTTTGAGCCGAAAATAAACCCCGGAACTACAAACACTTTTGCCTCGTAAAGCACTTTATCAGCCAATTGGGCGGCATCGGCGAGATAGTCGGGAATTTTTCCCCACAGAAACATACCCACTTGCCGCTTGTCGAAAGTACAGCCAAGCGTCGTCATTATGTTTTCGGCAATGCGGCGACGTTGGGCGTAAAGCGAAAAATTGTATTGATTATGCCAACTGTCAGTGTTTTGCAGGGCTGCCACAGCGGCGCGTTGCATAGGGCGAAATTGCCCGCTGTCGATATTCGATTTCACTTTTAGCACCCATTCCACAAATTGCCTGTTGCTCGCCAACATTCCCATACGCCAGCCGGGCATATTGTGGCTTTTGCTCAACGAATTGAGTTCTATGCAAATATCTTTTGCACCTTCAATCTGCAAAATCGACAAATATTTTGGCTCTTGATTGTTGCTTTGTGGCTCTTGAAGGATAAAACTGTATGGATTATCGTTGCAAATCACGATGTTATGTTTAGTCCCGAAAGCAACAAGTTTTTCGTACAACTCCTGTGTGGCAGGCGCACCGGTAGGCATATTCGGATAGTTTGTCCACATAAGTTTTACGCCGCTCAAATCCATTTTTTCCAATGCCTCAAAATTAGGCTGCCAAGCGTTATTTTCGTCCAAATCGTAATAGATAACATTTGCCTCGCACAGCCTGCTCACCGAAGTATATGTGGGATAACCCGGGTTTGGCACAAGCACGCCGTCGCCCGCGTTGAGAAATGCCATCGAGATATGCAAAATGCCTTCTTTTGAGCCAATTAGCGGCTGAATTTCGTTAGCCGGATTTAGTTCTACGGCGTACCAACGTTTGTAAAAATCGGCAAAAGCCGTGCGCAGTTCCACAATCCCAATATAAGGTTGATAGCCGTGAGCATCAGGCAGTTGCGCATCGTTAATCAAGGCTTCGATTGTTTGATTTGATGGCGGTAAATCAGGACTTCCAACGCCCAAACTAATGACGTTTAAGCCTTTGGCGTTCATTTCGGCAATTTCTTTTAACTTTTTTGAAAAATAATATTCCGAAACAGAATTAACACGATTGGCAGGTGAAATATTCATATTGATAATTAAAATTTAATCTTTTGGTGTTTTTCCTTCGGGATATTCGCCCAAAGTGTGTAATTCGCTGATTAATGGGATAATAGCCGATAGCGATTGTTTGTATCGTTCGTAATCCGAGAACTTGAAATCAACATAAAATTGATATTCCCATTCGCGCCCAATAATTGGCAACGATTGAATTTTGGTGAGATTTATGTCGTAGAACGAAAACACCGACAGCACTTTCGACAAACTGCCTTCGGAGTGCGGCAAAGTAAACACAACAGAGGCTTTGTTAATCACTTCATCTTTCTGAATTTCATCGATAATCCACTCATTAGCAAACACCAAAAAGCGTGTAAAATTATGCTTGTTAGTCTCGATAGCCTTTGCCAGTACTTGCAGTCCGTAAAGTTCGGCGGCTCTTTGGCTGCAAATAGCGGCTGTATTTGTCAGATTCATTTGAGCAATATCGCGGGCGGCAAGCGCAGTATCCTCGTGCTCGATTATGCGGATATTTGGCAGAGTACTTAGAAAATTTTCGCATTGGCGGAGCGCTATTGGGTGCGACTGTATCTCTTTGATATTATGAATGTTTTGATTTGGCAACGCCGCTAAACAGTGCGAAATTCTCAGTTTATATTCGCCAGCAATAGGTAGGCGATAGGTTTTCAGAAGGTCGTAATTTGGCAGTAAACTACCGGCAATAGTATTTTCGATAGCCATAATTCCCACAGTATTAGCATCGTGTTCGATGGCTTTAAAAATATCGCGGAAAGTAGCACAAGGCACTATTTCGACTGTTTCGTTGGCAAAAAAACCTTCGGCGGCAATGCCATGATACGCACCCAGACCTCCTTGAATAGCAATTTTTCTCATTTTTGTTTGATTAAAAAATCCTGCTCAATGTTGTTTTGAGCAGGATTAAATTTGTTGTGTAAATATCTGTTATTAAAAAGTTTACATAATAAATATCCTGCTCTTATTTAGTAAAATAAAAGAAAAAATAAAAATATGTAAAAAATCGATTCATTATTTTTTATTGATTTGAGTTGCAAAAGTATTATTTTTTTTTGTTATTCACAATTTTCCGTTATTTTTGTAAT
>JAITXR010000247.1 GCA_031284665.1 Paludibacter sp. | reverse complement strand
TAATAAAACCTTCAATTCATAAAACAAATCTCGAAAATCTTGATATTGCCCGAATGTCGATACGGCAAATTGGGAAATTGGTGGCGCAAATTGAGCGCGAAAGCAATGTTGAATTTATTCATTTGGAAATGGGTGTGCCCGGTTTGCCTGCGTGCGAAATTGGTACGGCTGCCGAAAAACGCGCTTTGGATTCGGGCGTGGCGTCGCTTTATCCTAATATCGAAGGGATTGCGGAACTGAAAACCGAAACAGCGCAATTTGCAAAATTATTCCTCAATATCGATGTTGCCGCGCAAAATTGTATTCCTACGGTTGGCGCAATGCAGGGCAGTTTTGCGGCTTTGATTGCTGCTGCTCGCACGGATGCGCAGCGTCCATACACACTTTTTATCGACCCGGGATTTCCTGTCAACAAGCAGCAACTACAAATTATGGGTTTGCCGTACCGAAGTATTGATTTGCTGAATTTTCGCGACGAAAAACTTGCCGAGCAACTCGAAACAATGCTGGCTGCGGGCGATATTTGTTCAATCACATATTCGTCGCCCAATAATCCGTCGTGGCTCAATCTGTCGGAAAAAGAACTTGAAAGTATCGGTAAATTGGCTGACAAATACGATGTGATTGTGGTCGAGGATTTGGCGTATTTTGCGATGGATTTCCGCCACAATTACGGAAGTGTGGGAGTGCCGCCATTTCAGCCAACGGTGGCGCATTATACCGATAATTATGTTTTGTTGCTTTCGGCGTCAAAAATTTTTAATTATGCCGGTCAACGAATTGGCATAATGCTTATTGGCAACGAGTTATCAAAAAAACGTTTTGCAAATCTGAAAAATTATTTTTCCGACGATGCTTTTTTTAATTTTGTTGTGTATGGACTGCTATATGCCACTACATCAGGCACTTCGCATACTGCGCAATATGCTTTAGCGGCAATGCTCAAGGCGGTAAATGCCGGTGAATATCCTTTTGTGGAAAAACTTTTGCCTTACGCCGATAAAGCGCAAAAAATAAAAACAATTTTCCGTAAATATGGTTTTTCGCTTGTTTATAGCGATGCTGATGGCAGTTTGGCTGACGGTTTTTATTTTACCGTTTCGTATCCGGGTTTGACGAGTGGCGAACTGCTCCGCGAGTTTTTATATTCGGGAATAAGTGCCGTTTCGCTATCAATTACAGGCAGCACAGCCGAAGGATTGCGGATTTGTGTTTCGCAAGTTCGTGATTCGCAATTGGCAGAATTGGATAGTCGCTTGCAACTTTTTTTACAGCGTATTAAGTAGGGTTAATTTGTTATTGACCATTCTGCAACACATATACACTTCCTTTCCCTTTTCCAATCATTACTAAAACTTGTTCATCGCGCAGATATTGCAAATCTTTTTTGATTGTACTTGGGTGTATTTCAGCGTATTGCTTTGATATATCGCTAACTTTTACCGGTTGATTACTGGCTATAAATTCTTTAATAAGTTTTTGTCGGTCATTCAAATAGCCACCTTTGGATTTAAATACATTATACTTTTGTTCCAATCTTTCGGTAAGAATTTTCAAACTATCCAAAAAGAAAAGTAACCACTTATCTATTCGCTCGTTTTCATTGTTTCGATTGCGTTGACCGCTTATTAGTGCCTCATAGTAATCTTTCTTGTTTTTTTCTATATAATTTTCAAAGGAAATATATTGTATAAATTCATACTCATTTTGCAACAGGCAAAGTGTTGTAATCAAGCGAGATAATCTGCCGTTGCCATCCTGAAAGGGATGTACGCTCAAAAATTCATAAATAAAAATAGCGATAACAATTAACGGATGAATATTTTTTTCGTTGATCTGAATATTTGCCCATTCAATAAGTTCACGCATTTCGCCATCTACCAAAGCAGGGTCGGTAGTATTAAATATTACTCGTTGCTCGCCTGTCGGATAAGTGGCTACAACTTTGTTTGACAAGTGTTTATAACCGCCTCTGTGTCGCTCATCTTTATTACTGTATTTCAGCAACAATTGGTGGAGTTGCTTGATATAACTTTCCGACAATTTTATATCGGAATAATGGTCGTAAATCAATTCCAAAACTTCGTAATATCCAATAACTTCCTGCTCATCACGAGTTTGCATTTTTGTTATTTTGATATTATTCAAAACTTCCTGCACTGCTTTATCGCTTAATGTTGCACCTTCGATGCGAGTTGACGAGCCGATACTTTCAATGGTTGCAATCTTGCGCAACTCTTTCAGATAGCGATTTTCTTGCTTCTCTACGCTGTTCCACTTGCCCTTAAACCCGTCAATAAATCCGATTAATTGTAAAATTTTTTGGTTGGTGAGGAAATCGAAATTCAGTTTATTTATGTATTTATCCATATCGTATCTATATTTTATCTATAAATCCAAATGCAAAGATACAAAATATTCGTATTGTATCCATATTTTATCCAAAAATATCTTTTTTTCTTTATTATCTACTATTTGTTTGCAAAAAAAAAATTCAAACCGTGTTATCTGCATTTTGTTTTACCCATAAAAATTAACAAACAGATTACAATTTTTTTCAACCAAAGGTTACAATCTCACTATCAGTTCTTTGCGATTATTTGATTTGCCGTAATAATTTCTTTCAATTTAATATGTTCATTGCGGAAACGGGCGGCACTTTTTTCCCCTTTTAAGTGAATGGCTTTTTCAGGACAATTATGAATACAAGCCAAACAAAATGTGCAATTATGCTGATATGCTGGCTCTGTTTCGATAATAATATTGTTCACCGGACAAACTTTGGCGCAAGTGCCACACAAGTTACATTGATTATTGATAGAAAAACGATTGTCGATAGTGGGCTTGAGCGATTTGTTGTATCTGTGAATTGCAGCAGAAAGAATTTTTATTCCTACCCCCAATTTTTCCACGCTATTTTCACGTTTATTGTTAATGTCTTCAACGATTATATTTAGGTATTCTTCTATTTTTTTACTCGGTACTTTTGCCAACTGATCTTCGACCTTAAACAACGGCAAATAATTATCTACCATTAACATTCCTTTGGTGTAATTGAATTTAATATTGGATTTGTTTGCCAATTTTTCAAAATCGGAAAGTCCTGCTGCCAACATATTTCCATACGACATTACGGCAAAGA
>JAITXR010000401.1 GCA_031284665.1 Paludibacter sp. | reverse complement strand
GGTTGCGATTTATGCAAAGTTTTCCCCGGCGATGTGCTGGGTGCAGCATTTGTAAAAAACCTGAAAGCACCAATGCCATGGTCAAATTTAATGGTAACAGGCGGTGTAAAACCCGAAGAGGACAATTTGCGAAAATGGTTTGACGCCGGTGTAACCTGCGTAGGAATGGGGTCAAATCTTTTCCCGAGTGAAATGATTGCAAATAAAAATTGGGCAGGTATTATCGAACTTTGCAAAAATGCGCTGGAAATAGTTACTAAAATAAAAACTAAATAAAAAAAATCAATCAAAATTTAATTACATGAAACAAACACAAAAAATGACTAATTATCGCTGGGTAATCTGTGTAATGCTGTTTTTTGCAACTACAGTAAATTACTTAGACCGGCAGGTACTCTCACTCACATTCGAGGATTTTATCAAACCTGAATTTCAATGGACAGATTCGGATTACGGATGGATAACCGGATTATTTTCAATCGTTTATGCCGTTGCTATGCTTTTTGCCGGTCGTTTTGTCGATTGGCTTGACACCAAAAAAGGTTTCCTTTGGGCTATCGGCGTATGGTCGCTGGGCGCGTGTATGCACGCTTTTAGCGGAATTGTAACTGCCGGAATTGCGTCGGGAACTTGGGTATTAAGTTTCGAAGGTGCAAAAGAAATAATTAATAACGTAGGAAATGTGGGAACAATAGTGAATATCAGCGTAACAATTTTTGTTATATGCCGATGCGTACTTGCTCTGGGCGAAGCCGGAAACTTCCCTGCATCAATTAAAGCCACTGCCGAATATTTTCCGAAAAAAGACCGTGCATTTGCCACAAGTATCTTCAATTCAGGTGCCTCAATCGGTGCACTGATTGCTCCGTTAACAATTCCACTTTTAGCCACAGCAATGGGCTGGGAAATGGCATTTATTGTAATTGGCGGATTAGGTTTTATTTGGATGGGATTTTGGGTATTTGCATATAAAAAACCTGAAGCGAATCCAAAAGTAAACGAGGCTGAGTTGGAATATATTCTTTCAGACAAAGAGAAGGAAGGCGTTAAAAACCAAGAAGGTAAAGAGAAAAAATTGTCGTTTTTCGATTGTTTCAAACATAAACAAACATGGGCATTCGCTCTCGGAAAATTTATGACCGACGGAGTGTGGTGGTTTTACCTTTTCTGGGCACCATCGTATCTGAAAGCGCAGTTCAACATTTCGCTCGATGTAAATAAAGGTGGATATTTAGGAGTAGCCTTGATTTTTACGCTGTACGCAATCACTATGCTGTCGATTTATGGCGGTAAACTTCCTTCTATAATTATCAAAAAAACAGGGAAAAACCCTTATGCAGCACGAATGCAAGCAATGCTCATATTTGCATTTATCCCATTAGTAGTATTGGCGGCTCAGCCATTGGCAATGTATTTTGAGCCAATTTTAGGGCAAAAAGCGGCTTGGTTTCCTGTAATTCTAATTGGTTTGGGCGGAGCGGCGCATCAATCGTGGTCGGCTAATATATTCTCGAGTGTGGGCGATATGTTCCCAAAATCGGCAATTGCCACCATTACCGGAATAGGCGGAATGGCAGGCGGTTTAGGCTCATTTTTGATTAACAAATCGTCGGGTAGTCTTTTCGATTACGCTGCAAATACAAATATGACTTTCCTCGGTTTTGAAGGCAAACCGGCAGGATATTTTATCATTTTCATTGTTTGCGCACTTGCTTATCTTATTGGCTGGATGATAATGAAATCGTTAGTGCCAAAATATAAACTTGTGGAAGTTAAATAATTACTGCGGTAATACAATATTAAAAGAGGTAGTTTCGACAATGAAACTACCTCTTTCGTTTTATTTTGTTTTATTTCTTTTTCAGACGCTCTACCGTGAGCCACAAAAAAATAAATATCAATGCTGTAAAATAAATAATATCGTGCGAATCAATCACTCCACGACTTACAGATGTGTAATGTGCCTGAATACCAAAACTTTCGACTGTATCGGCAAAAGCATTTTCGCCACAAAAAGCCGACAAGAGGTCAAAGCCATAAAGCATAAAAAAGCATAGCAAAGCCGCCAAAATAAACGAAATTATTTGATTAGACCCCAGCGCAGCCGCCAAAATTCCTATTGCAAGATACGCTGCTGCCAACAAAATCAAACCAATAAACGACCCCCAAAATGCTCCGCTATCAACATTGCCAAGTGGCTCGGCAAGATAATAAACCGAAAAATAATAAATTACACAAGGTAACAGAGCCAAAAGCGATACTGCCAAAGTGGACAAATATTTTCCGCCTGCTATTGCCCACATACTCAATGGTTTAGTTTGTAACAATTCCCATGTTCCGCTTAATCGCTCCTCGGCAAACATACGCATCGTAACTGCCGGACAAAGAAACAGAAATAACCACGGCGCAAGCAAAAACAGCCCATCAACATTGGCATAACCATTATCAAGAACATTATATTCGCCGGGAATTACCCACAGAAATAAGCCGTTGAGCAACAAGAAAATGCCTATTACAACATATCCTGTGGCTGCGCCGAAAAACGAACGAAACTCTTTTTTGAATATTGAAAACACGATAAGTAAAATTTTTTATGATTTTATTCCATATTGCACAGTATCGAGCATCAGGCGGAAATCGTCTTTATCTACTCCATTTGCCTGCAAATATTGTTTGTCGCGCATTATTGCCTCGTGCAGAACTGTCCAATTTTTTTGCTGTAATTCGTAATATTTTATGTAAAAATCGGCGGCTTGCTGCAAATGATTTTTGCACCAATAAATATGACCGGCATAAAGATAATCAAGTTTATCGGGATTTTCGTCTAACAAACGCTGCACGTAAAATTCGGCTTGCGCTAAATTGCCCGATATAAATGCACAGCAAGTCAAGGCTCGCCAAACTTTCACACTTCCGGAATTTTCGGTATCGAGTTTCACATAATAATTGGCTGCCTGTTTGAGTTTTCCCATCGATTCGAGGCATTTCCCTTTTTGTAATTTGATATTCAAATCGTCGGGATTTAGAAATTCGGCATGATTATAATAGTCCAATGCTTTTTCAAAATTGCCGGAAAGTTTATAGCAAAGGGCGATTTTTTTTACATTCCACAAATCGTCAGGATTAATAATATCGGCTTTGAGATAAGCATCTAAGGCATTCTGAATTTTTGAAGTTTTTTGATAAGCATAGCCAAGTTTTTGAAAAAAAGTTGCTGTCGGCTCTGTATCTTTTATTTCCTCGAACAATTCCAACGCTTGAACGTAATGCTTTTTGTTAAAGTAATAATTGGCAATCGTAATTTTTATTTCATCATTATCAGCCGCAAGTATATCAAACAGATACGAACGATGCATTACCGCCGCCAACTGAAACATATCGGAAAAATCGCCCCGCTGCGGGAAAAGCTTGAAAAAACGAAATATATCCCAAACATATTGTTTCGAGAAATTTTTTTGAGCAAAATCTGGCGAAAGAATTTTTTCATCATTATTGATTTCTTCCATCTGCTCGGCTTCTAATTTAAAGGTGGATTTAAGTTTTTTTCGCTGATTTTTAGGCATTTGCATCACTGCCAGACAAAACGAATATTTATCCGAATCGCACATTGCCGTATGTCCTGCAAAGGCTTTTATCAGTCCGCCGGCATCGCCTTCAAACAGTTCGGCAATATGAGTAAATCCGGTATCAAAGGGCAAAAACCAGTTGCAAACATTGTCGAAAAAACTGAATGATTTCATTTGTGCAAATGTTCCCATATATACATCTGCTCCTTCGATTTGCAAATCGCTCATTTCCTGCAACTTATCTGATATTGACGAATTTTCGATTACCTCTTGCCATTCAGGTTTTTCCTCGTCCCATTCTTCGGAAATAAGAAAATTTTCAGACTCCATCGAATCTTTTAGTTGTGGCGCAAGTTTTAGCAATTCGGGCAAAATCTCGTTTTGCATTGTTTGCGTAATTTTTGCAGTTTCGAGTGTCGAAATTATCTGAATAAGAATATTTTTGAATTGACTGACAATTTGTTCGTCGTCGGCAAGTAAAATAAGTTTATTACGCAATTGCGGAAAAAATGGGATAAAACGATTGTAACGAGCCATCACAAAACATAAACCTATCATTGCGCGAACTTGAATTTCAATGTTCGGATGTTTGCACAAACTGAGTAGCAGTAGCAGTTTTTCCTCGTCGAACATTCGCCACAAATTAAGAGTTATAGCCGAAACAAGCAGAGTTTTCTCCAGCCTGCCGGAATATTCATCGGCAATTATTGTTTGAATGAGATTTTTTTCATTATCGCTGTAATGAGTTATCAACCAAAGACTTGAAAATAAATTTGGCAAATTATTTTCAAATTCTATTCTCAATGCTTTTATGCGCGCCGCATCCACAATTTCACTATCGATAATTTCGGCAGTTTGAGTGTAGTAATTGTCGAAAGCCGACAAAAGTTGCGCAGGCAAATTCTGTGTATATCGGTTATTAAAATAGCGTTTTTGGCTGTATTCGTAGTTTGGCGAATTTTTCAACATCAATTCTTCGCGAATTTCCCAAAGCAGTTCGTACAGTCGCGCCACAAGTTTGTTATACACTCGCTTACGGTCGGGGTCGTTCACACCGCTAATATAATATTGGAGCATATAGTTATAATTTTGCTGCAAGTCGGCAATTTCTTCTTTAAATTGTCCAGCCTGCAAACCGGCAACCAGAATTTCGCTTTGTTCAAAGGCATTTTTAATTTTGCCGGAAGCCAAAAAACCTGTTGCTGTACGAAATATTTGATGAATTGTGTTAAATTCCATTTCTATCCTATTCTGCTAATTCGCATTAAGCGTTCTTCGTCAATAATTTTCAATTTCCGACCGTCCATTGCAATAACGTGTTCCGACACAAAATTCGATAGCGTTCGGATGGCGTTCGAGGTAGTCATATTCGATAGGCTTGCAAGGTCTTCTCTCGAAAGATAAATACTGAGAGTAGCGCCATCTTCCTCAAGTCCATAATTTTTTTTCAGCAGCAAAATTGCCTCAGCCAGCCTGCCGCGTATATGTTTTTGCGTCAGGTTTATTGTTCGAGCATCAGAGGCGCCGAGGTCGGTTGCAATTTCTTCGAGGAAACGATAGCAGAAAGCATTATTATGCCGCAATATCGACAAAAAATGTTCTGCTTTTAACATATAAACAGTGGACGACTCTACCGCCGCCACATTTGTATTATATGGTTGATTGGCAATAATAGCGCGGTATCCAAAAAGTTCGCCGGCTTTAAGCATGCGAATAATTTGACTACGCTTCCCCACACCTTCTTTGTAAACTTTGACTTTCCCACCTGCAAGTATCATCATGTGAGTTGGAGTATCGCCTTCGTTGTGAATGACCTCGTTTTTTTTGAAATAATGTACAGAATAATTAGTTTTCAAAAACTGCCGTTCGTCGTGAGTTAAAACATCCCATATCGAAGAAATTTCTTCAATTGATTTGATTTCGGAATACGGTTTTCTTGCCATTGTTAATATTTGAAATATTTTTTTTCAAAAATAATATGTTGTAAAGCACAAAAATAATATATTTTTTTCAAAAACACTGTTGTTCTGAAATAATTAGTAAAAAAAAACATAATAAAACTGTATCTTTGCAGAAATATTATAAATATTATTCATTAATTCCATTCACAAAAATGTCATTAATCAGAGAAGTCAGAGGTTTTGTGCCTCAAATCGGTAAAGATTGTTATCTTGCCGAAAACGCCACTATTGTTGGCGATGTGATAATTGGCGAAGGTTGCAGCATTTGGTTTAATGCCGTTCTTCGCGGCGATGTAAATTCAATTCGCATCGGCAATCACGTTAATATCCAAGATGGTAGCGTTTTGCACACTTTATACGAAAAATCTGTGGTCGAAATTGGCGACTATGTTTCAATAGGTCATAATGTTACGGTACATGGCGCAAAAATCGATAATTACGCGCTTATCGGTATGGGTGCGGTAGTGCTCGACTATGCCGAAGTTGGCGAAGGCGCAATAGTAGCGGCAGGCTCAGTGGTGTTGAGTAACACAAAAATCCCGCCTTATACACTTTGGGCGGGAGTTCCTGCTAAATTTGTTAAAAACGTTGAGCCGGAAAAAACTAACGAAATGAACCGAAAAATTGCACATAATTATGCAATGTATGCCGGTTGGTACAATGCTTAAAATGTAGGAATTGAGAAATTGAGAAATGTAGCTCAGTGATTAACGATTAGTGATAAGTGATTAAATTACAAATAGTAGTCTTTTCGTGT
This sequence comes from Paludibacter sp., assembly GCA_031284665.1. Lineage (GTDB taxonomy): Bacteria > Bacteroidota > Bacteroidia > Bacteroidales > Paludibacteraceae > JAITXR01. Next base: position 1,206 of record JAITXR010000401.1, on the reverse strand, counting down.
ACCCTGTATCTTGTACCTTGTTTCTCAAATCTCCACTCTCCACTAACCAAACTACCTTTGTACTCTTCCGCTGGCATTTCCACCGGCAAGCGATTCAACTTCCTCTGTCGAAACAAGGTTAAAATCGCCATTTATAGTGTGTTTTAATGCCGATGCTGCTACTGCAAATTCCAATGCCTCGCCTTGCGTTGCTTTGGTCAGCAGTCCGTGAATAATTCCTGCGCTAAACGAATCGCCCCCTCCTACTCTATCGATTATTGGCTCAATATCGTAGCGTTTGGACGTGTAAAATTCTTTGCCATCGTAAATCATTGCTTTCCAACCGTTATGCGATGCCGAAAACGACTCGCGAAGGGTTGAAATCACATATCGAAAATTAAATTCTTTTGCCATTTGCATAAAAATTCCTTTGTAGCCTTCGGCATCAGTATGTCCGGCAGATACATCGGCATCCGGTTTGAAACCCAGACAAAGTTCTGCATCTTCCTCATTTCCAATACATACATCTACATATTGCATCAGCGGACGCATAATGGACTGCGCTTTTTCTTTTGTCCACAGTTTTTTTCGGAAGTTCAAATCTACCGACACCGTAACGCCGTGCTTTTTTGCCGCAATGCAAGCCAGCCGCGTAAGTTCTGCTGCCTTATCGGAAATTGCAGGCGTAATGCCCGACCAGTGAAACCAATCTGCGCCTTGCATAATTTCATCGAAGTTAAAATCCGCAGGATTGGCTTCGGCGATTGCCGAGTTTGCGCGGTCGTAAATTACTTTTGAAGGACGCATAGACGCACCCGATTCGAGATAATAAATACCTACACGGTCGCCACCACGCACTATATAATCGGTTTTTACGCCATATTTACGCAAAGCATTTACGGCACTTTGTCCGATTTCGTGTTTTGGCAGTTTAGTTACAAAATAAGCATCGTCTCCGTAATTGGCGCAACTGACGGCAACATTTGCCTCGCCACCACCATAGACTACATCAAATGAGTCGGATTGCACAAAACGAGTATTCCCGGGAGTTGAAAGACGAAGCATTATTTCGCCAAGAGTTATGATTTTTTTTGACATTTTGGATTAATTAATGTTGTAAAACAAAAAGTGATTTTTTCAGACGGCGAAAGTACAAAAAAAATTAAAAAGCATTAGCCATTTTGCAGACTTTTTTTTACAAACAGCGAATTTAACAATTTGAAATTA
>JAITXR010000347.1 GCA_031284665.1 Paludibacter sp. | reverse complement strand
AGCCCTTTTTAATTATTTTAAGGATAAAATAATAATTTCGGATGATAAAGAAATTGTGCTTTTAAATTCATTGGCAGGAAGATCAACTTGCGAGTTTACTATTGGCACAAATGGTTTTGTGAAAAATATAAAATATGCTGAAAGTAGTTATGATATGACGGTTGGTGCTTTTATTATTCAAAGCGAAGATTTTGAGAAAGGTCAATTTGGTTTCCCATTTATCAACAAACAAATCTTATCATTGATTACTTCGATGCCTCAATGGAAGCCTGCAAAAATAAATGGCGAAAATATTGAGTCAACCATCACATTGACAGTTCAATACGATTTAAAAGAGAGTTTACCTGTCATATTTTTTGTAAATAATAAAGAAGTAACCCAAAATGAATATTTTGATAGTCGTACGCAGGCTGTATCTATAATACAGTCCGAAATAAAACGCAATCAAATTTATAATGGTAAAAAAGTTCATATTTGCTCCATCACAACCCAAGAATTGCCAAGCATTGCTCCCAATTTACAACAAACGGCATCGGAGCCTGCATCCATTTCATCCAAAAAAGAAAATGAGGAAAAACCTGAAATTTTTACGATGGTTGACCAAGCACCGGAATTTATCGGCGGGACTGACGCATTACTTAAATATCTCTCGAATAATATCAAATATCCTGTAAATGCTATGAAAAATGGCATACAAGGCAGAGTTATGGTAAAGTTTGTAATCGACCCTGATGGCAAAGTGACAAATGTTGAGATAGCACGTTCGGCAAATGCAGAATCGAAAAAATCAGCAGATTTAGTGGTTGTGGGCTATGAAGAACAAAACGAAAAAGCAATCGCTGACGAAAATCAACAAGCCGGATATGCCGCTTTGGATGCCGAAGCCATACGAGTAGTAACATCTATGCCCAAGTGGATAGCGGGCAAACAAAATGGAACAGCGGTACACGTTCAATACACTTTGCCGGTGATGTTTAGACTTACCAAAAATTAGGTAAAAAAAGAACAGCCAAAAGTTAGCGAATAATTGAATGGTAGCATACAATCTTTTTTTCAATAAAACGTAACAGGTTTTTAGAAACATGTTACGTTTTATTTATACGTTTATTACAACTGTCTTGCTTTTCTCCTGGATTGCTTCGGGAAATACCCTCGCAATGACGGACTGCGGTTGTGTCTTACATCTCCCTTGGGAGCTTGGGGCTTCCCACATTCGTAATTTACAATTCCAAAATCATTACATTACGTCTTGTGATTGTAATTTTTTCGTTCAAATTTACAGTTTTTCCGGTAATTATTTCTTTTGCCGTACGACGCGGTAAAATCTCCTTATATTGTTCTGTATCAATTGTTTTATCGGAGTTTGTGCCGTTCATTATTACTACAACCGATTTGCCTTCGTAATTGCGAGTATAAAGATACACGCCATTTTGCGGAACAGAATGTTTCAAATCGCCTTTTGCTAAAATATCGTTGCCTTTGCGCCATTTTAGCAGTGTACGAGTAAAATCAAAAATTTCGTTTTCGTTGGCTGTGCGCCCCGATTTATGAAATTTATTTACAGTATCTTCCGACCAGCCACCCGGAAAATCTTTTCGCAAAAAGCCATCGCCATCTGGTTTATAGCCTGTCATTAAAATTTCAGTTCCGTAATAAATTTGCGGTATTCCTCTGGTTGTCAGGATAAAAGCAAGTGCTTGTTTAGTTCGGGCAATGTCAGTTGTATCTTTTTCTGTGCTGTTAAATCGGTTTGTGTCGTGATTATCAAAAAACACAAGTAAATTCATAGGATTTTCGTACACAATATCTTGCGTAAGATATTCATATACAGCATATAATCCCCCACCCCACTCTCCTGTTTCGCCGTCAAAACAGTTTTCCATAATATCCACTAATGGAAAATCCATAACGGTTTTAAGGTATGAATTGCGCGGCGCAGACAGTTTGCTGTCCTTTTGCCACCACGCAATAGCCACGTTAGAATGCAGCCAAGTTTCGCCCACAATGTTAAAATCCGGATATTCGTCCAACACTTCGCGACACCAGCGGCTCATCATATCATAGTCCGCATAAGGGTGCGTATCCTGACGAATGCCGTTCAATCCCAGATATTCAATCCACCATATACTATTCTGAATGAAGTACTTAGCCACGTGAGGATTACGCTGATTGAAATCAGGCATACTTTCCACAAACCAACCATCAACCGAATTATCGTAGTCTGCTTTGGTAACGTAAGGGTCGAATTGCGTGGCGGTTTTATGGGTTGTGCCAACATAGTTTTTACCATGATTAAACCAGTCGGGCGAAATCAAATCGTGAAACAAAAAATTCTCGCTGCCGCAATGGTTAAAAATCATATCCATTACAATTTTCATTCCGCGAGCGTGCAGATTGTCAGCCAACAAGCGGTAATCCTCGTTAGTGCCAAAACGCGCATCGACTTTGTAAAAATTTGTTGTGGCATAGCCGTGATAAGCAGGATATAAATTTTCGTTCATATTGTTTTCCAGCACCGGATTGAGCCACAGCGCAGTAACGCCGAGGTCTTCAACATAATCCAAATGCTGTTCGATACCGGCAAAATCGCCTCCGTGTCGCGAATTTGGGTTTTGGCGGTCAATCCAATAGCCAAAAATTTTGTCGTTGTCGCTGTCGCCATTAGCAAAACGGTCGGGCATAATCAGGTACAGCACATCGGAGGCGTCAAAACCTTTAATTGCAGAGGCATTTGCGGCACGGCTGCGGATTTCGTAAGGAATTTGCAACTTTTCTTTCCCACGTTCCAAAACAATGTTAAATGTTTCAGGAACAGCATTTTGCGTATTGAGATACAGGAGTAAATAATTCGGATTTTCCTGTTTTACGACATCGCGCAAACTGCAATTTGCAGTTGTAATACTTACTTTTGCATCGGCAATTTTGTCGCCATAAAGCAGAATTTGCAGGTCAGTATTTTTCATTCCCGCCCACCAAAATGCAGGCTGAATTTCGCGTATTTCGATTTTGGCAAATAGCGAAATGCTTACTATCAAGATAATTGAACACAGAAATAATTTTTTCATAAGATTTAATGGTTTGAGTAGTTTATAGTTTATAGTAACATAGTTTCCAAATTTTGTAGTTAATCACTGCATTGGTATTTTCAATTTTAACTTGAACAAGTAAAAATCTGCTACGAAGATAATTTATTTTTTTCAGTTGTAAAAGGAAAACGCGAAATTTAATAAAAAGTTTGAACAGTTTGAGCAGTTACCTAAATTAGTAGTTTTGTCTTTGTTCTTTGCTCTGTTTGTTTGTCTGAATTTTGATTTTTTTGATTAAGATGATAAACATTGCCTTTGTCTGAATCCGGATTTACAGAATTATAGGATTTACAAGATACCTACTTCGGCTGTGCAACCCTTAGTGCAACTCGGGGTAAAAAGCGAAATACCATCCCGCACCGTAGGGGCGTTGCATACAACGCCCCTACAAACGGCGAAAAATGCAATGATAAATAATTAATAAAAAAAATCTGCGCAAATCTGTCTAATCTACGTGCTTTGTAATCTGGATTGTTTAAGGGAATACCTTCGCAATGACGGTACACACAAGTTCAGTCCGTTTCTTAATCATAGTAATCTTAAAATTCTTATTAAAATCATAGTTCAGACAAAAAAATTAAGCCTCACAATTATAAATATTGGAAATTTGAAAATAAAATAGTAATTTTGCATCCATTTCTCAGCAAAAACTATTAAATAACAATATATCATGAATATTACCGACCGCTTTTTTAAGTATGTAAGTTTTACAACCA
>JAITXR010000292.1 GCA_031284665.1 Paludibacter sp. | reverse complement strand
CGAACAGAGAAGTTAAGCCCCGTAGCGTCGATGGTACTGCGTAACAGTGGGAGAGTAGATAGCCGCCATTTTTTAGACTTGCCGAGTATATGTAATTATACTCGGTAAGTCTTTTTTTTTTAGGGGAAATGTATTGTTACGTCCTACTATAGGGGGTGTGAAAAATTTGATATTTGATTGAAATTTTTTGCGTTATTGTTTTCATTCCGTAGGACTGCAACTATTAGGAAGTTTTTCTGAACAAAATTTTTTAGAACGAAAAATTTAGAATTACATTCATTCCTTCATTTCTAAACTATTAGAGTGTTTCAGCACTTTTGCATCCACGTAAAACACAATTTCTTCTACAATATTGCTGCAATGGTCGCCAATGCGTTCGAGTTTGCGGATAAGCAGGAAAGTTTTCAATCCTGAGCGAATAAAGGCTGGATTTTGTTGCAGATAATTGGTCAAAATATCCAATGAATTGTGATAGAGTTTATCAATTTCATTGTCTTTTGACAGGATTTTGCCTGCTATTCGAGTGTTTTCCGATTCGAGAGCAACAAAACTGTCGGTCAGCATAGAAAGCAGGATGTCGAACATTTTTTCTATCTGCAAATCTTCAAAGAGAGTGGATAATTCTCCACTACCCACTATACGTTTTTCACTATCAATTATGTATCTGGCAATGCTTTCGGAAAAGTCGCCGATGCGCTCGAGGGTAATGCTGATTTTGATTAGCGACAAAACTAAGCGCAAATCGACCGCCACAGGACTGTAAAGGGCAATATAGTTTTCGCAATCGCTGTCTATTTTCAGTTCAAAGGCATCGACACGTTTTTCGCGACTTGCTATTTCGCGCGCCAATTCCACATCGCCGGTCAAAAATGCCTGTTTGGCTTTTTCGAGTTGCGAAAGTACTAATTTCCACATTTGGCTCACTTCTTCTTTGAGCGTTTGTAATTCTTTTTCTGTATGTTTCATTTGTTTAGTGGAGAGTGGAGAACTGAGAGTGGAAAGTTTTCATTATGCGTTTTTCACTTAATTATTTTTTCTTCAAAAACAGTTATCCGATTTATTATTTTATTAATTATTATATTTGCTGAAAATTATTTTTATGGAAAAAGTTTTAGAGCCTAAATCATATAAATTTGCATTGAGAATCATCGGGTTACCCAAATCTTCCTGTAATATAATTCTGTGTTTGTTCCTTTTCGGGGTTTAAAAACATTTTTTTTGTATCGTTATATTCAATTAATTCGCCGAGCATAAAAAAACCTGTTTTATCGCTTACACGGGCGGCTTGCTGCATATTGTGCGTTACTATAACAATAGTATATTGCTTTTTCAGCACATAGATTAACTCTTCGATTTTTGATGTTGAAATAGGGTCGAGTGCCGACGCCGGCTCGTCCATCAACAGAATGGATGGCGACACTGCCAGCGCGCGGGCAATGCAAAGCCGCTGCTGCTGTCCGCCCGAAAGCGCAAATGCCGACTTTTTCAGTTTATCTTTCACTTCGTCCCAAAGAGCGGCGGCTTTGAGCGATTCTTCCACTCGTTGCGCGATGTACGATTTACTGCCCATATCGTTGACTCGCAAGCCGTAAGCCACATTTTCAAAAATAGATTTCGGAAAAGGATTTGCCTTTTGAAATACCATTCCTACGCTTTTTCGCAACTCGTCAACCTGAACGGATTTATGATATATATTTTGTCCATCAATCAAACATTCGCCGGTCAGACGGGTATTGTCAATCAAATCGTTCATTCGGTTAAAGAGGCGCAAAAAGGTTGACTTTCCGCAGCCCGAAGGTCCTATTAATGCGGTAACGGTATTAGCCTCTATCTCAATCGAGATATTTTTCAGGGCGTGAAAATCGCCGTAATAAAAATTAATATTTTCGGTTTGTATCATCATTTGTTTGTTTCTGCAAAGGTATCTGCATTATGTTACGATGCGCAAACGGATTTGTTACGAATTTGTTACGAAACACTATGAAAGAGATATTATTTTAGATTTGCAATAAAATTTAATTGAAAATGTCAAAATAAAATTGTAGTTTTGTAATCAGAAAAATGAAACGCAAATTATTTATATCTTACCTGTTTTGCTTAACGTCTTTTTGCCTGTCCGCTCAAAGTAAAACCAATGAAATTATTTTATTTCCATTAATCGTTGCTTTAATTCCTCGTTTGGATATAGCGACCGATTTTTGATTTTCGATTTGTAGGTATAAATTGTGTTAATGGAATAGTCGAGAAAGGCAGCGATTTTTTCGTTTTCGCGGATGCCGAGCCGCATAAGTGCGTATATTCTCAGGTCGGTGTTGAGCAGTTCTCCCGGCTGCAATGTAATTTGTTCGTCGGGTTTGAGTAATTTGTTGAAATCTTTGACAAAATCGGGGAAAATTTTGAGGAAAATTTGGTCGAAACGCGCATACATATTTTCTCTTTCGCGGTTGATGTTCAGATTTTTCGGGAATGCTTTTAGTTCGTCCAGAGCGCGGGCATTGGCTTTGGCAAGCACCCATTTTTGCAGAGACGATAGACGTTCGATAAATTCAGAATTTTGACTGAAAAAGTAGCCTATATATTCTTCCTTAATTGTGTTTGCTTCGGTCAGCCGCTCGTTTGTTTCCTGCACTTTGCGCTTGGTGGCTGAAAGTCGGTTCATAATTTTCCATAAATAGAAAATCGCCAACACAAGCATCAGAGCCAAAAGAGCAATCGCAGCGGATACCCACAGCATTGTATTTCGCTGATGTTCAATCATATTAATTCGCTCACTCTCAATAATTGGCAGTACCGCGCCGGTTTCTAATTGTCGATGGCGTGTGTTGTAGAAAAGTGCGTCGGTCAAAGCGCGGTGAATATAATCGGTGGCATGGCTGATGTCGCCATCCTCGTAGAGTAAACCGGCAAGGTTGCGCAGAGCCACAGTTTCTTTGGTTGATGATTTTATATCGGCAATAGCCGCGTCAATCAAATATAGTTTTGCCTCATTCCTATTTCCTTTTATACCAAGTAAATAGGCTATGCTCGAAGTGGCAATGGCGCGGTCGTGTTCGCTGCAGTCAGGCGCAGCGAGCATACGGTTATAAGCCTCTACAGCACCCTGATGGTCGTCGGATTTCATACATCGCAAGCCAATGGCATACCAATATTGAATTGTATTTTTGCGCAAAAGAGCAAGTGCCAAATCAAGCGACTCATTGCCTGCCGCATTGTATTTAAGGCGAAAATCGGCGGAATTGTTGTAATCTGCCAAGTTGTAATAAAACGTTGATTTACAAATATAAAACTCAATTTTCGTGCTATCCGAACAGTGTGAAACATCAATAGAACTCAACATCTCGAATGCTTCTTTGAATAAGCCTGACGAGAAATAACAGTAGCCGATTTTTGTTTGCGAGGCAACGATTTTTTCCCTGTCGTTCAGAGTTTGAGCAATATTGAGCAAACGTTCAGCAGCAAGATAGGCTGAATCGTAAACGTATGAGCGATATTCTTCAAACAAATCGGAGTAAAGATGATAAATAGCGCTTGTATCATCTTCATTTTCAACAATTCGCTGTTTAATTTCGGAAATCCGCTGTTCTTTTGCGCGGTCGTAAATTTCGTGTTTGTCGATATAAAAATCCAACGAATCCAAGTGCCCAGCCAACCCGCTTTGAACGCAAGCCATCAGCACACAGAAAGTTAAGATAACAGTATAAATGGTCTTCATAGGTATTTTTTATCAGTTTTATACATCAAAAATAAATGATTAACAAAAATAGATTTTTTTTTTCATTATTGCGATGAATATATAGATTTTTTGCGTTAATGGATAAATATAGTTTTTTGTGAGTTATTGTGATGCATTTAAAAAATTGTTATTTGTTTTTATTTATCTTTTATATTTACCTGAATTTTATGTAATTTTGCAAGCGGAATAAGTATTAAGTAATGTAAAATGTAAAATGTTCCCGATAACTATCGGGAGTAAAATGGCACAAGATGCAATCTTTCAATCATTTACAAAATATGCAATGTAACATTATTTTATTCTTATTACTTAAATTATAAACTTTCTATTTTTAAATAATAATCAAAATGCTTGTATATAAATTTGGAGGTGCGTCGGTAAAATCAGCCGAGGGCATTCGTAATATCGTGAAAATTGTCGAAACAGTTGATGATAAACTGTTTATAGTTGTTTCGGCAATGGGCAAAACTACTAATGCGCTCGAAACAGTTTTGGATTTTTTTATGAAAGCCGACCGTAGGGCTGCCATCGCTAAACTCAACGAAATTAAAGATTATCACTGCGGAATAATTGCCGAACTTTTCAGCGATTCGGCATCTGTAGTTAACGAAATATCGAGTGTTTTTAACGAAATCAGCGAGTTGCTAATTACTTGTGTTGGCGATGATTACGACCGTTGGTACGACCGTCTTGTGTCGTTTGGCGAAATTATTTCCACCAAAATAGTTTCGGCATATTTGCAACAGAGCGGAGTGGCAAATCAATGGCTCGATATGCGGCAAATACTAATTACCGACAGCAATTTTCGCGAGGCAAACGTGCGAATGGACGAGTCGCTGCGGAAACTCAACGAATTTGCCGATTTTTCAGCAAACCGAATTTATGTCGGACAGGGATTTATTGGCAGCAATCTCAAAGGCGATGCCACCACTCTTGGGCGCGAAGGCTCGGACTACACGGCAGCAGTAGCGGGCAATTTGCTTGATGCCGAAAGTGTTACAATTTGGAAAGATGTGCCCGGAATTTTGAATGCCGACCCGCGCATTTTTCCCGATACGGTGCACATTCCCGAACTCAGTTATCAGGATGCAGTGGAACTTGCGTATAGCGGTGCGCAAATTATCCACCCAAAAACTATTAAACCGCTCGAAAACAAACAGATACCGCTTTATGTTCGCCCTTTTAGCACCCCAAATCAGGCTGGCTCGGTTATCAAAAAAAGCATCGAAAAACCAATAAATGTTCCGGTGCTTATTGTGCGTAAAAATCAGGTACTTGTTACTTTGCGTCCGCGCGATTTTTCGTTTGTGCTCGAAAATTGTCTTTCCGAAGTGTTTCTTATTTTGAATAAAAATCGCGTAAAAGTGTCGCTTATTCAGTCGTCGGCAATCAGCGTATCGGTGTCTGTTGAAAATAATCGCTACCTGAACGCTGCACTCGACGAACTTGCAAACGATTTTAAGGTGTCGTATAACGAAAATCTCGAACTGCTGACCATTCGTGGCATTACCGACGAAATAATCAAAACCGCCACTGCCGAACGAACAATTTTGCTGTCGCAATATACTCGCCGCTCAGCACGGTTTTTAATGAAAATGCTTGAATAATTACGAATAGGCAGCAGCATTATCAAAGATAAGCAACTTTACATTATACACTTTGAAGTTGATTTCAAAACTCATTGTCAGAAAAATTTTGATGTCGATATAATCACCAAATTAACCGATTTTACAGCAGAGGAATATCTGGAAAACAAAAAAAACTTCTTGAAACTTCTTGATTTTTCGAGAATCAAGAAGTTTCAAGAAAAAAAGTTGTATATTTGCACTTTAAAAATTTGTAATTCATAAGTGAAAAAAAATATGTTAGAACACCCACCTATAGCCACCAAGCAGGAAAAATCAGATTCGTATAAAAACGCATTTTTGCCCGAAATACAAACTGCAAATGCTGATTATCCATATTGGGATAAGGTAAAATACCTGTCCACTAACGCGATTGCCGATAATAAATCGCTGTGGTTTGCTCTGAAATTTTTGCGGCAATTAAACCGTACGCTTGTTTCATTTGGCAACTATCGTTTCAGTTATATGGTTACCGATGAAATGTTAGAATTACTGCACTATTTTGATATGAATATTGGTGGCAGTTTGACGGGCGAAAATCTTATTCCGAGCGAAAACAAAAACGCCTATCTTGTATCGTCAATTATGGAAGAGGCGATTGCTTCGAGCCAAATGGAAGGCGCAGCCACTACGCGAAAAGTTGCAAAAGATATGCTGCGCAAAAGCGAAAAGCCAAAAAACAAGGGGCAACAAATGATTTTGAATAATTATCTAACTATCAATCATATAAAAGAACACGCAGGGGATGATTTTTCAATTCCGCAACTCTTGGACATTCATCGTTCAATGACTGCCGGAACTTTGGATGATGCTGTCGATGCCGGTAAAATCCGCCAACATAACGATATTCTTGTAATGGACGGAATTACAGGCGACATTGCGCATACTCCACCGCATTACGAAGAATTGGAAACGCTGCTTGCTGATATGGAAAAGTTTTTCAACAAAACGGATAAAACATTTATTCACCCGATTATAAAAGGAATAATCGTTCATTTTATGCTGTCGTATTTTCACCCTTTTGCCGATGGTAACGGGCGAACTGCTCGCTCGCTTTTCTATTGGTATATGCTCAAAAAAGGCTATTGGATGATTGAATATATGTCGATTTCGCGTATTATCTACAAAACAAAAAAAATGTACGAAAATGCATTTCTTTATACCGAATACGATGATAATGATTTGACTTACTTTATTTTATATAACCTTCGTACGATGAAAAAAGCCTTTGAAGAACTAAAACTATACCTGAAACGCAAAGCCGAAGAGCACAACAGTATTTTATTACTTGCAAATATCAAAGGTATAAACCCTCGACAGGCACAAATTCTGAAACTTGTACGCGAAAATTCCAATCTTTGTTTTTCGGTCAAAGAAATAGAAAACAGGTTTTCGGTTTCTAACTTCACGGCAAGAACTGACTTAGACGGGTTGGTTTTGCTCGGATATTTATCTGAAATACAATTAAATAAAGTCAAAAAAAGTTATATCAAATCCGAAAAATTTGATGATTTAATAAAAAATCAATTTTGAAAACAAACTTGCAAACGAATGAAAAACCAAAACGATTAACGCAGTCTGTTTAACGATTTTATTAATGCTTCGTCTTTTGCTATTGCTTTGATTGCCAATAAGTAAAAGATGATATTTATTAAAGGAATGGCGGCAAAAAAAGTTAAATTCCATTTGATGTCGATTTGCCAAAAATAGATGAATAATACGGCGTAATATCCGGCAAGTAAAATAATATTGACAATCGAAAGCCGAATTTGCAGCGGGCGTTTTTTGTACAGAAAAATTGTGATTAACGCAACAATTGGAATAATGGCAGCAATGGCTGTAAGACAAAATAAATTGCTTACAATTAATTCGCCGGCATCGCCCGTAAGATAAAGTCCCTGTATGCCAATGGAATAACTGTTGAATCCGGCGGCAAATGCAGGATATAAAACAACGGGCGGCATTAATAAAGTAACAATAGATAGAATTACAACTATCAGAATATAAAGAGTTTGAATTCGTTGGAGCATAGTTTTTTTAGTGATTTAGAATTATTAGAACGCAAAATTAAAAAAAATATTTTTATGTACAAAAAAAATGAATATTTACGTCGCCCCACAATCGAAGTAAAAGTTGGAAATCTCGTTATTGGCGGCAATAATCCTGTGCGTGTGCAGACAATGGCAAATACCGATACTAACGACATTGCAGGCTCGGTGGCTCAATGTTTGCGGGCGGTAGCGGCTGGCAGCGAACTTGTGCGATTTACTACACAAGGAATCAACGAAGTGGAAAGTTTGGCAAAAATCCGTGCTGTACTTCGTGAACAAAATTGTAATGTGCCGTTAGTGGCTGATATTCATTTCAATACGGCGGCGGCTATGCTTGCTGCAACTGTGGTGGAAAAAGTGCGTATAAACCCCGGAAATTTTGTAAAATCGATTAAGCCTGATGGCGATAATTACAGTATTGCAGAGTTTGAGCAGGAGCAAATATTGCTCGAAGAAAAATTTACCGAATTTCTCACTATTTGCAAAAAACATAACACTGCTGTTCGGATTGGGGTAAATCACGGCTCGCTAAGTCCCCGAATGTTAAATCGTTATGGAGATACGCCGCTCGGGATGGTCGAAAGTTGTTTGGAACTGCTGCGAGTTTGCCGCAAGCAAAATTTTGACCAAGTTGTAATCTCGCTAAAAGCCTCAAACACAGTGCTTATGATAAATGCAGTCCGTCTTTTGGTCGAAAAAATGGATGCCGAAGATTTCCATTTTCCGCTGCATCTTGGTGTTACCGAGGCGGGCGAAGGCGAAGATGGGCGGCTAAAATCGGCTATTGGTATTGGCTCGCTGCTGGTTGACGGCATTGGCGATACTATTCGCGTGTCGTTGAGCGAGCCGCCCGAAAACGAAATTCCGGTTGCATACGGAATTTTGCAGGCTGCCCGCAGTCGCATTACCCGCACAGAATATATTTCGTGCCCAAGTTGCGGGCGGACATTGTTTGATATTCAGACAGTTATTGCCGAAATAAAAGCCCGCACTTCGCAACTTCGCGGCTTGAAAATTGCCGTTATGGGCTGCATTGTCAACGGACCGGGCGAAATGGCAGATGCCGATTATGGCTACGTAGGAGCAGGCAGAGGGCGTGTAAGTCTGTATCGGCAAAAAGAATGTGTTGAAAAAAATATCCCCGAAATCCAAGCCGTCGAAAAACTTATACAATTGATAAAAGATAATGGAGACTGGGGAAATTTAGAAATGTAGAATGTAAAATGTAGAATGTAAGATGCACGAAAGGGCAAAAAAGATTATTAATTTGCTACTGTACAGACAAGGCATGCCTTGTCTCTACTTCTCAAACCGTTCAAATTTCTCAAACCATTCAAACATTCAAATTTTCAAATTTTTCTCAAATTTTTCTCAAACTTTTTTTTAATTTTGCATAATCAAACAGTTTCATTATGGATGTAAAAATAGAACAGTCGTGGAAAAACGTTTTGCAGTCGGAATTTAGCAAATCATATTTTGAAAAACTTGTTGAATTTGTGAAAACAGAATATCAAAAAACACTGATATTTCCTCCTGCTCGCCTGATTTTCAATGCTTTCGACACTTGTCCGTTCGACAAAGTAAAAGTTGTAATTCTTGGTCAAGACCCGTATCACGGCGAAGGTCAGGCTCACGGACTTTGTTTTTCGGTAAACGATGGGATAGCACTTCCGCCTTCGCTAATCAATATTTTCAAAGAAATAGAGCGCGATTACGGTCAGCCGATGCCTCAAACCGGCAATCTTCAAAAATGGGCGGAGCAGGGCGTGCTTTTGCTCAACGCTACGCTGACGGTCAGGGCGCATTTGGCAGGCTCGCATCAAGGGCGCGGATGGGAAACTTTTACCGATGCCGCTATTAAACTGCTCGCCGAGCAACGTTCAAATATCGTTTTTATGCTTTGGGGAAATTATGCGCAACAAAAATCGGCGTTCATTTCGTCCGACAAACATTTAATTCTCAAAGCCCCACATCCGTCGCCGCTCTCGGCATATCGAGGATTTATAGGCTGCGGACATTTTTCGGCTGCAAACAATTATCTTGCCGAACACGGAATCGAAAAAATTGAATGGAAAAATTAGTGGTCTGAAGTTATAGAAGTTAAATGAAGTTAGGGAAGTTATCGTGCTGTAGGAGTATGTACAGCATTATTTCTTTATTTTTTTTGTCGGAATCAGGATTTGACGGAACACACAATAGCAGTCTATTTTCACACTTTAATAAACCATATAACTTCTGTAACTTCTAACTTTATAAACTTATTTAATGCACCCAATCCCCGAATTAAAAATAGCCTTTTGCTCCGACCACGCCGGTTACGAACTTAAAAATCAAGTGATTGATTACTTGAAATCACTCGGTTTGACCGATTATAAAGATTTTGGAGCATATTCGTCAGCAAGCAGCGATTATCCGGATTTTGCTCACGCAATGGCAGCCGCCATCGAAAGTGGCGAATATCGTTTTGGCATTTCGTGCTGTGGCTCCGGTAATGGCATTAATATCACTGCCAACCGACACGCAGGCGTACGTTCTGCTATCTGCTGGCTACCCGAAATTGCCCGCCTTGCTCGCGCTCACAATAATGCAAATGTGCTTGCGCTCCCTGCCCGATTTATTGCTCCTGACGAAGCCCGCGCCATTGTAGATGCGTTTTTTACCACTAATTTTGAAGGTGGGCGGCATCAACGGCGAATTGAAAAAATAGAAATTACATGTTAATTTTGTAATAAAATGGCAGGCGATTTCTCCAAAATAAAATACAAAGCACGAGGCTATTCGTTTGCGTTACGAGTGGCTTTCAGGTATGTCTTTTCGCCCAAATCGCATAATATAATCAATATTATTTCGGGCATTTCGGCTATTGGCGTGGCAATCGGCACAGCGGCTTTGGTGATAGTAATGTCGTGTTTCAATGGTTTTGAAGGCTTGATAGGCGATATGTTTTCGGCTTTTGACCCTGATATACGAATTACGGCGTTAAAAGGTAAATATTTTGAGATAAACGATTCGCTGCTCGCCGTTAAAAATCTTGAGCAAGTGGCTGTGTTTACTGAGATTGTGGAGGAAAATGCTTTGTTACGTTTTGCCGACCGACAATTACCGGCAGTTATCAAAGGTGTTTCCGACAATTTTGCGCAACTTACAGGAATCGACAGCATTATTTACGATGGCAAATTTGAGGTTTTTGATGGTGCTTTCGAGAGGGCGGTTTTGGGAATTGGAGTTGCCGAACATTTGGGGATGGGCGCGCAGTTTATCGACCCGCTCTATATTTACGCCCCTAAACGAAACGAAAAAATCAATCTGCTCCGCCCCGACCGCAGTATGAATTATTCCGCACTTTATGCTTCCGGCATTTTTGCTACCAATCAGGCTGATTACGACGAGCGTTTTGTCCTCGTATCGCTGCCGCTTGCCCGCGAACTTTTTGAATACGACAGCCTACAAGTTACTGCGGTAGAAGTGAAAGTGGCAAATTCGGCAAATGTCGAAAAAGTGAAAAAACAAATAAAAAACCTGCTGGGCAGCAATTATCTTGTGAAAAATCGCTACGAACAGCAGGAAGTTTTTTTCCGTTTGCTTAAAATGGAAAAATGGTTTGCCTTTTTTATTCTAAGTTTTATTTTACTGATAGCAAGTTTTAATGTAATCGGGTCGCTCTCGATGCTGATTATCGACAAACGCGCTGATATACAAACTCTTCGCAGTCTTGGTGCTAACAGCCGACTTATTCGCCAAATTTTTCTGTTCGAAGGCTGGATAGTTTCGGCTATCGGCGGAGTATTGGGAATTGTAATTGGTACTTGCCTTTGTTTAGTGCAACAATATTTCAAAATTGTAACACTTGGCGCAGGTTATATTATTGATGCATATCCTGTTATCACTCATTTTTCGGACATTGCATCCATATTTGCCACAGTGCTTTTAATGGGCTTTTTGGCAGCGTGGTATCCGGTAAAATA
>JAITXR010000262.1 GCA_031284665.1 Paludibacter sp. | reverse complement strand
CATTTCTTTTAGAGGAACTTTTGCTATAAGTTTTTCGTATCCTTTTTCGGAGTTCATACCCATAATTATTGCGCGCCGACCTTGTAAATCGCCCATCACATCGCCCATATAACTTGCGGGGAGCGATACTTCTACATCGTAAATCGGCTCGAGAATTTTTGGTCCGGCATTGCGGAAGGCTTCGGCAAAAGCATTACGTCCGGCAAGCATAAACGAAATTTCGTTTGAATCCACAGGGTGCATTTTTCCCTCATATACTATCACCCGAACATCGCGAGCGTACGAGCCTGTGAGTGGACCCTGTTCCATACGTTCCATGATTCCTTTAAGAATTGCAGGCAGAAAACGGGCATCAATTGAGCCACCTACTATCGAGTTTACGAACACAAGTTTGCCGCCCCAATCGAGTGAAATTTCCTGTGTGTCGCGGGCTTGAATTTTAAATTCCTGATTTCCGAATTTATATGTTGGAGGCACGGGTTGCCCTTCCTGAAAAGGCTCTATAATAAGGTGTACTTCGCCAAATTGACCTGCTCCGCCCGATTGCTTTTTATGGCGATAATCGGCGCGTGCCACTTTGGTAATGGTTTCGCGGTAAGGGATTTTTGTTTCGTAAAATTCAATTGGCAGTTTGTCGTTGTTTTCGATACGCCATTTGAGAGTTTTGAGGTGAAATTCGCCTTGACCGGAAAGTATAATTTGTTTAAGTTCCTTGGATTGTTCTAATACCCACGTTGGGTCTTCGGAGCGCATACGATTGATAATTTCCATCATTTTTTCCGAATCGGCTTCGTTTACCGCTCTTATTGCGCGGCGATATTTAGAGTTTGGATATTTGATAAAATCGAAACGGTTGTCAATTCCTTTTCCGTTGAGGGTATGACCGGTGTTTACATCTTTTAATTTTACTGTTGCGCCAATATCTCCAGCCACAAGTTGTTCAACTTCGATGCGGTTTTGTCCAGCCACCACAAAAAGTTGCGAAATACGTTCTTTTGAGCCACGGTCTTCGTTCAGCAGGTCGTCGCCGGTTTTGAGTGTTCCACTCATTACTTTGAAATACGATACTCGTCCGATATGTGGTTCAACGGTTGTTTTGAAAACAAAAATACTTGTTCCGGCGGCAGCATCTATTACGATTTCTTTTCCTGCGGTGTTTTTATAAGCGGGCATTTCGGTAACAGAAGGTACGTTGTTTCCCAAAAATTCCATTAATCGGCGTACGCCCATATCTTTACCTCCGCAAGCGCATAGCAAGGGGAACATTCCGCGAGTCAGCAGTCCTTTACGGATTCCTTCGCGCATTTCGTCTTCGCTGAGCGTGCCTTGGTCGAAAAATTTTTCCATCAATGTCTCATCGTTTTCGGCGGCGGCTTCTATCAGTGTATTGTGCAGGTCGGCGGCTTTGCTTTGCTGGTCGGCAGGGATGTCGAAAATTTCAGGAACTCCACCTTCGGGTTTCCATTGATACATTTTCATTTTCAACACATCAATCATCTGATGAAAATTAGTACCTGTCTGAATTGGATATTGGATTGTTACAACTTTACTGCCATAAGTTTCGTGTAGTTGATTAAGAACTTGGTCGAAGTCGGCTTGTTCTTTATCTAACTGATTTGCAAGGAAAATTACCGGTTTGCCTGTCTTTTCGGTATGGCGAAACATATTGATTGTACCTACTTCCACGCCGTACTGACTGTTAATCACCATCAATGCAGTATCGGTAACATTAAGTGCTGCTACTGCGCCTCCTGCAAAGTCGTCGGAGCCGGGGCAGTCGATAAAATTCAGTTTTTTGTTCAAAAATTCGATTTGTGCAATGGTGGAAAAAACGGAATATCCATACTCTTTTTCGACAGGGAAATAGTCGGAAACTGTGTTTTTGCCGTCAATTGAGCCACGACGTTTAATTATACCACTCTCGAATAGCATTGCTTCAACGAGAGTGGTTTTCCCGGCGCCGGATGAGCCTACGATTGAAATGTTTTTGATTTCAGAAGATTGATATACTTTCATAATTGTATTATTTAAAGATTAAAAATTCGATGATTTATTTTAATTTTTGCTTTCCAAAAAAGTTTGGCAATATAAGAAAATAGTCAAATATACAGCGTTTATTTTCTATGTTTTACAACATTATTTCTAAAAACAATATCCAATCGAATATCCAAAATCCCAATGCAGGTCGTTTGCCACTCCATAACCGGGGATATAGTAAGGGGAAATTTCGCCCGGCTTTGTTGCGCCTAATTTGCTTTTGTATTTCACACTCCAGCCCATAAAAATGTTTTTGAAAATTTCGACACGAAGACTTCCCACCACCTCAAACCAAAGTTTTGTGGCATTTTGTGTTTGATAATCAACAATTTGAACATTATTCCAATAATCGTCGTTTATTACAATATTATTAATATCGTATTTGAAATTTGTTAATCCAAGTCTCAATCCTCCCGCAATCAAATTTCGCCGAAGGTTTTTGTCGGGTTTATAGGCTAAAAGCGGAATGTCCAAGCCAAGTTTGCCGAAAAATCCGCTTGTCGCAAACTGCGAATTGTTTTCGACCGTGTAATCTGCGCCTGCAAATCCGGCTTCCAATACAGGGAAATACTTGTTTAGAATGTTTGCTTGCAGCGCAGCCTCGTAGGAGTAAGTTTGTCCGTTGGCTAAAATACTTTTCACTATCGATGCCATATCAATTTCCACTTGCAGCGATTTAAACCAAGACATACTGCGCCGAATGCTGTCGTTTTTTTCTTGCGCTATGCCGGTCGAAACACAAAATGTGGCGAGCAAACTAAAAATGATATATTTTGATATTTTTGACATCTAAAAGATTTATTGCGGGATTAATAATTTGTAGCGAGTCGATATAATTATGCGTAAACGTTACGTTTTCAATGTTTTGCACTATTTCGCAACCACAAGCGAGCGAGATAAAATAATTGCTGTTCAGATGTTGAATTGTGATTGTGTCGGCTGTTTGGTTAAAAAGAATGACGAATTGAGTGCTGTTTTCATTTTTTTTGAGCGGCAGAAATATTTCGTGCAGGTTTTTTTTATTTTCGTAGAGCAAACTGTCGCTGCCAATTCCCTGAATTGTGAGGCTGTCGATGTAAAGTTGTTTTTCGCTTACTTTGCCGCTTGCCGCATTATATACGGTATCAAAAAAGTTGATATGCATTTGCACTTTCTCGGTTTCGCGACACGATTTATCGTCGGCTGTTGAGCAAGAATAAAGCGTTATACTGCTGATTATTAATATGTAATAAAGATATTTCACGTTCAAAAAAGGAATAATTATATTATTGTTCGTACTTCGTTTTTAAGCATTTCGAGAGCCATTTCGGATGGAGTATTTTCTGTAGCCGAAAATACGTTAATAAGCATTTCGGCAAGCATTGTGGCGTTATCGTTTGGGTTTAATTGTCCGGAGCAAGTGTTAATTAGCCCGAGCAGACTTTCTTCGCTTGTGCGGATTGCCCGCCAAAGTTGGATGCTGACATATATTTGCTGCGTGGCATTGTGCTGAAATTCCTTGCGGATGGTTTCGGTCAATTTTTGCTGAAGTTCCAGACAGGTCATTTGCGTCGTGAAGCTCGCGATAAGCAGAGTGCTTGGCATTGTGCGTTCGAGCAGCAGCGCCAAACGCTCGTAAGCCGCCAATCGGAGAGGTAATGCCACTGATTGATTGGCTTTTGCAAGTTCGAGGCGCAAGCGGTTTTCGTCGCGGGTCAACATTTTTGTCAGAATAAGATATGCTGCAACAATTACAAGTGCTGCCGGTAAAATTATTTTAAGTATTTCGAGCATAATGTTTTTTTACAGTTTGAAAGTTGAAGTTAAAGAAGTTATTGGTTAATTATCAGTTATCCATATCTTCGTTAAATTTGAATTTGGCGTAAAAGTAGTAATTTTTCCCAAAATAGAACATATTTTTTTAGAAAAGTAGTG
>JAITXR010000238.1 GCA_031284665.1 Paludibacter sp. | reverse complement strand
GGTGAGCGAAATATAATGAATTTGCTTTACAAACAAATGCCCCATTTTGCGAATGCGGTCTTCAAAAGTTAAGCCTTCGGCAGGCAAAAGTACGGCTTTGCTGTTGGGCGAAAGTGCCTTGTAATTAATGTCTTTTTCGAGCCAGCGAATAATAATACTTCTATCGTAATCTGTTGTATTTTGGTTAATGCAGAATCCAAAAAACGTATTAATATAAGCAGTCAGTTCGGGAATGTGGCTTTCGATTTTAACAAGCAGCGTGCCAAGTTGTAAAAAAAATACTTCCGGCTCGATAGTGTTGCTATTTTGATTCCGATTTTCAAAAACGATATACAACTTTTGTGTCATTTGTAGCATTAATTGTCAATAATATTGTTTTGATGTAAGCAGACAAATGTAAGTATTTTTTTAGAAATATTTCATTAAAAACAGATGTTTTTTTCAATTTTGCAAAAATATTCGCGCTTTGGATGTGAAAAAACGAAAAATTAAAACCACAAACCACACTGACAACACGAACAAAATAAAAAATGTTCGTGATGTTTGTGATGTTCGAGGTTAATCCTTTGTTTGTTTTTCCTCTAAAATTATTCTACAAACATAAAATTCTTTGCATTTCGTTCTTTTTTCCCTTTGAAAACATAAAAATCGTATTTCCAGCCTACAAGCACGGCATTTGAAATTCTACTGTAAACCGACCCGTTTGCCTTGTATTTCAGGAAGTTATTCTCAATTCCGATTAGCAATGTGGAGCGCGAAAGCGGAATATCAACAGTAAATGAATAATCGAATCCCAAGCGATTGTAAGGCGCTGAAAAATGAAAACAATTTGAAGTATTTCCCAGCGAAAACATTTCGTAATACGATGCTCCTTGCTGCGGCACAAACATTACGCCTGCTAACGGAAAGTCAATTTTAAATTGCAATAAAGTTGATTTGTTGAACAGCGACAAACGATAGTTTAACGCTGCTGCTAAATTTACGCCTGTTGCAAAATCGATATTTACAGGATTATTAACATTCCGTGCCAAATATTTTATTCCCAATTTAGTGTCAATATTTCCACCTGCAAGAAATTGAAAGTTGTCATTGCGATAAATATTTTTGAACAAACCCCACGCCAGCGCACCGTCAAACATTTGCATCGAGGCAGAATTACTATTGTTGCTGGCTGTGGCAATTTCGAGATTATATTTATATTCGGAAATTAACGAATGATTCTTTGCCGAAATATATTTTTGTGCAAAATATTCAGCACCAAGTATTAATCCGCTGTATTCCAGAGGCGAAAGATACGGGTCGTTGATATTTACAAAGCCCAATGCAATCCGTTCGCGCACCGAAGTTGGCAAATAGTTTACAGTGCTATCGTTAGTTTGAGCCGTAATTACAAGCCCGAAAAACAGCAAATAACAAAAAAATATCAGAGTTTTATTTCTCATTATAATTAAAAAATCAGCCAAATATACAACAAATTGTTTGAAAAATATTATTTTTGTAAACTATAAAAAAAATAATCTCGTGAAAAAAATTGTTTTTGCTACCAATAATTCACATAAAATAGATGAAGTGCGCAGTATGCTGTCGGCGGATTTTTGTATTTTATCGGCTGCCGAAGCCGGTTGCCACGACGATATTGACGAAACTGCCGAAACTCTCGAAGGCAATGCTGCAATCAAAGCGCAGTATGTGTGGGAAAAAACCGGACTTGATTGCTTTGCGGACGATACCGGACTTGAAGTGGATGCTTTGAACGGTGCGCCGGGTGTGCGTTCGGCTCGATATGCAGGCGATAATCACGATTTTAGAGCAAATATGCTGAAACTGCTCGAAAATCTCGAAGGCGAAACAAAGCGCACAGCGCGTTTTCGCACAGTTATTTGCTTGATATTAAGCGGTAAAGAATATTTTTTTGAAGGAAAAATCGAAGGAAAAATTGATACTGCCGAAAGAGGAAATGAGGGTTTTGGTTACGACCCAATATTTATTCCCGAAGGTTACAACGTAAGTTTTGCACAACTCGGAAACGCCGAAAAAAACCGCATAAGCCACAGAGCAAAAGCGGTGGAAAAGTTAAAAGATTTTTTAATTCACTTATAATTTTAAAATGTCAAAATACCAAAAAATCATATTAGTTTTTACCATCCTTGCCACAAGTATGGCTGCTACGGCGCAACTTGCTATGGGTGGTTGGCGCACTCACTTTTCGTACAATTCGATTGAAAAACTTGCTTTTGCCGAAAATAAGGTTTTTGCGCTTACATCAGGCGCATTAATGGCGGTTGACCAAAGGGACGAAAGTCTTAAACTATACAGTAAAATCACAGGATTGAACGATAATAACATTCAATTTATAGCCTGCGATAAACAAAATTCAAAATTGTTGATAGTTTATAATAATGGTAATATTGATGTAATGCTCGAAAATTCCATAATCAATATTCCTGATTTTTACCTCAAACAAAGCACTGCTTCAAAGCATATAAATCATATTTTATTTGCCGATAATATGGCGTATCTTTCGACCGATTTTGGGATTTTACTCGTAAATATGAAAAAATACGAAATTGCCGAAACTTTCTATATTGGCAGCAATGGTGTTGATGTTAAGGTACTTGCTACTGCTGTTTTGGATTCAAAAATTTATGCTATTAGCGAAAATAATATTTATTTTGCCGACAAAAATTCGCCAAACCTTAATAATTACGAAACTTGGCAAATCCTCCCACAGCCCGCAGGCAGCATTGCAAATAATAACAAAATATTTACATTTGGCAATCGACTTTTTTTGCACAATGGCGTATCGCTTTTTTATAAGGACATCAATACAGATTTTACTCAACTTGCAAATCTCACAGCACAATCCGTTTTTGAGAACTCGGGACAAATGATTGTTAAAACCGCAGACAATCAACTTGTGGCTGTAAATCAGAACTTTGAAAAGCAAAATCTTAATTTTCCTCAGCAAATTTCGGATGCCTATTACGATGCCACTGCCGATTTGTATTGGTTTGCCACCAGCAACGATGGGGTTGTGAAATTTGCTCAAAACACTTCAACCGGCAGTATTCTCAATTCGTTCAAGCCCGATGGACCGGCAGCAAATATCCCTTACGAACTCTCGTTTGCCGGTCAAAAACTGTTTATGGTTAACGGAGGCGTTTGGGACAGAACCTACGACCGCGCAGGATATGTAAGTATTTTTGAAAATAATAAATGGACAATAATCACGCCCGAAGAAATTGAACAAAAAACAGGACAATATCCGAAAGATTTTATGAATGTGGCTGTTGATAATGAAAATCCAACGCATTTTTTTGTAACATCTTTTGCATCCGGACTTTACGAATTTGAAAATAATCAAGCGATTAAGCGTTATCATTCGCAAAACAGTATTTTGCAAACAGTTCCGGGTTATGAAAGTCAACCCACTTATTATACTTGGCTTAATGGAGCAATTTTTGATGCCGAAGGAAATTTGTTTGTAGTAAATATGAACGTACAGGCAAATTTCAAAATAAAACTCAAAAACGGCAATTGGACTCAACTTGCTTATCCTGGCGGAGGAAAACAAAATTTTAGCAAACTGCTGATTTCAAATCGAAATCCAAATCAGAAATGGGTAATGTCGATGCGATATGCTCCCGGAATTATGATTTTTGACGATGGTGGTACTCTTAGTAATCAATCGGACGACCGCTCGGCATTTATCAATACTTTTACCGACGACGAGCATCAAATTATTCCCGCAAATTATTACTCGATGGCGCAAGATAAAAACGGTACAATTTGGATTGGAACGGAACAGGGACCACTGATATTTGCAAATCTTGAAAATGTTTTTGAGCCCGGATACACTTGCTCAAGAATAAAAATTCCCCGAAATAATGGTACTAATAACGCCGATTATCTGCTGCAAAGTGAAAAAATAACAGCAATCGCAATCGATGGTGGCAACCGTAAATGGCTTGGCACTGCCAATTCGGGAGTTTATTTATTATCGGAAAACGGCATTGAAACTATTCGCCACTTTACCGCCGAAAACAGTCCATTACCATCTAACAATATCCTTTCGATTGCAATAAATCCTGTTAGCGGCGAAGTGTTTTTTGGCACCGAAAATGGTTTGATTTCATACCAAAGCGATGCGTCTGAAAGTAACAATACTTTTGACAATCTGCACGTTTACCCAAATCCCGTCCGTCCGCAACACAAAGGAATGATTACTGTTAGCGGGCTGCTGCCGGATACGCGCGTGAAAATAACCGACATTACCGGAAATCTGATTTATGAAACTACATCAAACGGCAGTATCGCGGTTTGGGATGGGAAAAATTTATATGGTAATCGTGTGGCAACAGGCATTTACCTCGCAATTTGCGTTACCGAAGACGGCTCGCAAAGTTCCATTACAAAAATTATGGTAATAAATTGAGAATGAAATTAACAAAAAATAATGAAACATTTTCGCCCCAGATTTCCAACGAAAATTCGTTTGATTTTTTGCGTCTATTTTTCGCATTCTCGGTATTTGTAGCGCATTTTGGAGTTGTTACATCCTACAAAATTTACTTCCCTGTATCGGCTACAATGGCAGTTGCAGGCTTTTTTATTATCAGCGGTTTTCTTATCACGCGCAGTTATTACCGCAGCAAAAATTTAATTGATTTCTCTCTGAAAAGAATACGAAGGATTGTGCCTGCATATTTTCTCGTTGTAATTTTATGTGCAGTTTTACTTTTTTTTGTCAGTTCGTTGTCGTTTGGCGATTACTTTATGTCAAAACATTTTTTTAAATACCTGATTGCCAACTCGTTGTTTGTGAATTTTGTTGAGCCGACCTTACCCGGAGTTTTTACCGAAAACTTTTGTCCTCAATTAGTGAATGGCTCGTTGTGGACAATAAAAGTTGAACTTGCGCTGTACGCCACAGTTCCATTTATTGCTATTTTGCTGAAAAAGAAGAAATTACTCGCTTTATTGGGGATATACCTGTTGTCGTTTGTATTTTCGTACACAATGTTTTGGATAGCCGAAAAATACAATAATGAGTTGTTTATAATGCTGCAACGGCAATTTGTGGGACAACTCAAATTCTTTATTTCCGGTGTGATTTTACTGTTTTATTTTGATTTTATAATCGAAAAATACGACAAAATATTTTTTCCTGTGGCGGCAATTATTTTTCTGCTAAGATATTTCGTTTCGTTTTGGGTAATAGAATTTTTTTACCCTATTGCCTTTGCAATAATTATAGTATGGTGCGCATACAAGTTCAAAAAATTGGCAATTTTTACCCGCGCAGGCGATTTTTCGTATGGATTTTATCTTTTCCATTTTCCTATAATACAGATATTTATGTACTTAGGGTGGTTTAAAGATTCTCCTGTTTTACTATTTATTGTCTGCTTTTTGACGGTTTATTGTTTGTCGGGAATATCGTGGCATTTGCTGGAAAAACGGATTTTACGCAGGAAACCTACAAACCTTTCGTAATGCTTTCAAAAAGAAGGTTTAATTTTTGCTGCTGCTCTTCGGGAGTTAAATCGCTATTGTCAATCACAAAAGCATCGGCGACTTGAACAAGCGGACTTTCGCTGCGGTGTGTATCGCGATAATCGCGCTCCTCTATATTTGCAAGCACTTCACGGAAACTGACTTTTTCGCCTTTTTCTTCCAATTCTTTTGTCCGGCGCAAAGCCCGAATTTGCGACGAGGCGGTAACAAATATTTTCAATTCGGCATTAGGAAAAACCACAGTAGTAATATCTCTGCCATCCATCACAATACCTTTTTCAGCACCCATAACTTGCTGCTGTCTAACAAGTTCGCGCCTCACAAATCCTAATGTACTTACTCGGCTTGCTCCATTTGCAACTTCGAGTGAGCGAATTTTATTTTCCACATTTTCGTCGTTGAGATAAATTTCGGCTTTCCCGTCAGCATTTTTCCTGAAATATAATTTAATAGTGCCAATATGTTTTTCGAGTTCTGCCGTGTTGATTTCAGTTTCGTTCATCCATCCGTTTTGCATTGCGAAAAGAGCCACAGCACGGTACATCGCGCCGGTATCAACGTATATATAGCCTTTTTCGGCTGCCAGCCGTTTTGCCATTGTACTTTTTCCGCACGACGAAAAGCCATCGATTGCAACAATTATTTTTTTGTCGTTTATCATTATTATTAAAGAATTTTTCCTGATTAATCATTAATAATTAATCATTAACCATTATTTACAGTCCAAAATCATTCAAATCGCTACTTACCGAAAACATATACGAAAAATTGCCAACTTGAAATTGCGATAAAGCAAAACCAAGTCGGAAACGATAAAGTTTCACGCCTGCGCCAAACGAAAATCCGCTTGTAGTTTTAAATCCATCCATAGCCATTTCTTGCATACGGCGATGATTGTACGAGGCTGCAACATAAAAACTGTTATTTGGCACAAATTCAACACCGATTATTGCGTGCCTGAATGCCATATCTACAAAACTTGGTTTATCGTCGGTTTTGGTATCGTTCAAATTAATTTTTTGTTTTTCGACAGTCGAAATGTAATTCAAATTCCACTGCTGCAAATTGTGAAGTGTGAGCGAAAAACGAAATGGAGCGTGAGCAAGTTTTTTCGAAATTCCCAATTCAATATTCCAAGGTAACGCCTCGTAATGTTGCCCATCCTCGTCGCTGTAATAACCCTTAAATTGCGTTCCGATATTGCGAATTGTAAAGCCTGCCGAAAACTGACTTGCCGAGTCGGAATACAGCAAACCGGCATCAATAGCCGCTCCTACGCTGGTGTATGTTTCGAACACCGAGCACAGCGGTTTGAGAGTTCCACCCAGCGTGAGATGTTTATTCACTTGGCGCGCATAACTCAAATACAAAGCCATATCTCTGGCGCTAAAAATTCCGGTTTGAATGTCGTACTCATCTCTGCCGTCGAATTTGCCGTAATCCACATATTGCATCCCGACCGAAAACATATTTTCACCTTTCGAAAATGCGTAAATGCCTGTACCAAAAGTAATATCCGCCAAATAATTTGAAATGCTTATATCTATTATTTTGTCGGATTTGCTCGACCGCAGTGCTGGATTATGAAACACAAAATTCAGGTCGTGGTCGTAGAGCGAAACATTTGTGCCGCCCAATGCCGCCATTCGCGCTGATGAAGGCAAATTCAGGAAACCAAAGATTGAGTTCCCAATCTGCGAAAAAATCGGCAAGCAAATAATTGAAAACAATATGTAAAAAAAAAGTTTTTTCACTCTCAAATAATTAGGCGCAATTTGTTTAGATTTGCAAAGATAATTTTTTTTGATATGTTTTACAAACTTTCGTTTCCTAAATTCAATGAAAATTAATTTTATAACCGCAGAGGATAAGTAATGAGAATAAAATAATGTTATGTTACATCTTTTATAAATAGGGGTGTAGGGTGGCATTTCGCTTTTCCCCCGAGTTTCACTCGGGGTTTCCCGATAGTTATCGGGACAGGCAACTCCTACGGAGTTATCAGGTAGCAGACCTTCCGTAACTTCCTTTAACTTCCCTAACTTCTTAAATAATTTTCAATTCTCTTCATTTCTAAATTTCTTCATTCCTTAATTGGCACATTGTTTATTGGCAAATTGTTTATTGCATAATTTTCAATTTTCAATTGTCTTTATTCTTCACTACTTACTACAATTCGGTCGCCCGTAAGGTCATCGGAATTTGCGGTAATGATTATTTTCCCTGCTTTTTCGGCTTGTACTATTGCCAGACAAAGTCCGTTAAAGGCTTTTCGCTCAGCAATTTTACACGACGACAAATCTTGCATATTGCCACTTTCGACTCCTATAAGTTTCCCGCCACTAACATTAAATTTCACCAAATTATCGGCATAAGGCACAATATTTCCGTTTTTATCCAAAATCTCTACCTTTATATGTGCTACATCCGAAGGCTGTGCTTTTATAACGTTTCGGTCGGCTGACAGGCGAATAGATGCAGGGGCATCGGCGGTAACAATTTGTGTCGTAATTTCTTTGCCATTTTTTCTGCCAATGGCTTTTATCTCGCCTTTTTGGTAAGCCACATCCCACGACAAATGCAAATCGGCGGTAGAAGTATTTACTTTTCCGGCGGGATAAGTATTCCAACCACCCTGAGTGCCTTTGCGCGGAAATTCAAGATATTTAGTTCCATACGATTTGCCGTTTACAAACAATTCCACAGTATCGCAATTTGTAAAGCAAATTACAGGGATTATTTGTCCTTCGCGCCCTTCCCAATTCCAATGAGGCATTAGATGCAGCACCGGCTCGGCAGTCCAGATACTTTTGAAAAAATAATATCCGTCTTTTTCAAAACCGCAATTGTCGATTATTCCCGATGTTGCTCCGCGCGATGCCCAATAACTTTCGCCATAATAGTCAATTCCTGTCCACATAAAATCACCAATAACATAATCGTGTAATAATGTAAATTTCCAACGTTGCTCCACATCCACAAAGCGCGTGTTGTACAATGCCTCAAACTTATCTTTGTGATTACCAATACGATACATTCCTCGTGCTCCGCCAATACTACCGGTTTCGCTTCCCACAATTCGCCAATCTGGATGGTCGTGGCGGTCGATGCTGTAAATCAATTCACGCCTGTCGCGCCAGCGGTCGCCATAATTGTAACCTACAATATCGTTGCTAAAAGCCGCAAGAAATTCGGGCGTAGCAGCGTGTCCGTCGGAGGCAATATTATCGTTACCCGATGTTACAAGGCGCGTGGGGTCGTGGCGATGGCAAATATCGATAAGCGTTTTTGCCCAATAAGCACCAACATCCGACGATTGGTCGGGGATTTCGTTGCCAATACTCCACATTACCACCGAAGGATGATTGCGGTCGCGAAGGAGCATAGCAAGTAAATCTTTTTCGTAGTAATCTTTAAAATAAAGTTTGTACGAATATGTCCGTTTGCCATAAATCCACTCGTCGAAAGCCTCGTCCATAACCAAAAAGCCCATACGGTCGCACAAATCCAAAAATTCGGGCGCCGGAATATTATGAGCAGTCCGAATGGCATTGCATCCGCCGGCTTTCAGAATTTCGAGCCGCCGTTCCCACACTCGCTCAGGCACTGCTGCCCCTACCCCACCGGCATCGTGATGCAGGTTTACTCCTTTCATTTTCACCGCTTTACCATTAAGCAGGAAACCTTTATCCACATCGTATTCAAGGCTGCGAATGCCGATTTTTTCTGTTTTACGGTCGATTTCCTTTTTGCCCGACACTATTTTTGCCGTAAATGAGTAAAGTTCAGGATTGTCGAGCGACCATAATTGCGGATTTTCAACCTGTATTTCGCCTGTAACAGTTGTTTTTGAGTCTGCATCTAACGCAAACGGCAAAACGGCAGAACTAACTATTTTATTTTGAGAATTATAAATAGAGATTTCGAGATTTGTATTTTTTGTTGCTAAAATATTTTCGTTAATAATACTTACATTATATTTAAGTGTAGCATTATTATTATCAATATTTTGGGTATAAATAAAAATCCCAAAACGCTCAAAATGAAGTTTTTCGCTACGCAGCAAACGTACGTGCCGATAAATTCCCGAGCCTGTGTACCAGCGCGAATTTGGCTGCAAACTATTATCAACACGAACGGCAATCAGATTGTTTTTCGCTTTCAGAAACGGCGTAAGGTCGTAGGCAAAACTCGAATAACCATAGGGATAATGCCCAAGATGTTTGCCATTAATCCACACATCACTGTTCATATACACGCCGTCGAACTCAATGCTCCATTTCTGGTTTTTATCAAAATTTGCGAGATTAAAACTTTTGCGATACCAAGCGATACCGGCAGGAAAATATCCCATATTGCCACCACCTGAGGCATTTTGCAGATTTTCGCCTTCGATACTCCAATCGTGAGGCAAATTGAGTTTTCGCCAATCAGCATCGTTAAAGTCCGGCGCAATGGCGGTACTATCGGCAGTGAGCGAAAATTTCCAGTCGGAATCAAAATTTATTGTTTGCCGACTTTGAGCCATAATAAAAACGGCTGAGAAAATAGCGAGGAGTGAAAAAATTTGTTTCATAATATTTTGGTTATTTAAGATTAAAAAAGACAAAAGACAAAGACCGATTGCAGATGTGTGTCCCGTTCCGTGTACCCTGATTTACAATTAACCATTAATCATTAATCCGTTATCTGTGTGTATTTTTGATAGTCATTAAAATATCGCTAAACTTGATTTCCAAATCGCGAATTACGACAACCGGCCATTTCCAAAAAAGATAAACGCTCATTGCTAAACCACTCGACAAAATTAAACTCCATACGCCAAGATTGGTAAAGTAGAACATTAACAATAAAATCCCAACTGTCAAAGCACCCGCTACAAGGTTCGATTTATAGAAAGGAACTTGATTGCCTACAAGTAAAAAACCGGAAGAAATTGCTTGAGTGAGGTCTAAAAACGAAAATATCAGCATCACAATAAGGCAAAATTGAGGCAATAAAAATGTCTTGCTGTTAATAAAATCCAGAATAATATTGCCTGTCAGCACAAAAGCAGTTCCCAAAACCACAAACGACAACAGAGCCGCTCCTATTGATTTTATATACATTCGTTTCAGGTCGTCCTTGCGGTTTTGCATAGTGTATTGTGTGGCTTGCGGATGAAATGCACCCCACCAAGCATTGCCCAAACCGGAAATCATATCAATTATTTGCTTTGATGTGCCAAATGAGGCAATTAGCGAAAGTGGCAAAAAATATGGCGCAATCAGCACTATTGCTTTTTGGCGCAAGAAAACCCCGACAGTCATTATTCCAACCTTAAAGGCGTTGGGCGCAAGCGTTTTTATGGTTTTGCGGACAGGCATAGTAACACTCGCGGCGGCAAGTCGGTCTTTTGTGTGGCGGTCGTAAAACATACGGGTGGCAATGCTGCGGCTTATGATGTCGGCTGCTAATAATCCTATCACTAATGCCAGCAGTTTCAAGCCCAAAAGCAGTAACGCGATGGTAACAACTATTCGTGTGGACTGAGCCAAAATAGTGATTTTTTGCGAAGTTTTTACTTGCCCTCTACCTACAAGTATTGCGTTGTAGTAATATGTGTAAACTTCGTAGGCAAGCGCACCGCCAAATAGCAGCCATGCAACCCAGATATTAGTAGTGTCGCCACTGTAAGATTTTAATATCGAATGAAGGTAAAAACTGCCCGCAACCGTAAAAAGCAGTAAAAAAATGACTGCCAGCACGCCGTAAAAAAACCTCATTGCGCGTAGCAAACTTTTGAGCAAACCATAGTCAATTTCGCTATCGGTGGGGGTTGTGCCGAAACCGGTAGTTCGCAGTTCCTTTGCACCGCTGAAAACGTAAGTTATATTACGAACAAATGAATTTGCAAATCCAAAATCGAGAATTGCGGGAACGGTGATAAATTGCAAAAATATTTGCCATACTCCCATTTCTTCGCTTGGAAACATTTTGAGCGAAAAGGGCAGAATACACGCACCACTTATCAATCGCATAGATGTAGCGGCATAAGTCCAAATCAGGTCTTTTCGTCCGAGTTGCATTTTTTAGGGTTTTAGCGTGGCGTTATGCCAGAGTTTCGATAGCAGTCTTAATTCGTGTAACAGTTTCGTCTTTACCCAAAATTTCGGTAATATCAAAAATATGCGGACCTTTGCCTTCGCCCACCAGCGCAAGTCGCAGGGCGTTCATTACCACTCCAACGCCATAGCCTTTGTCGGCAAGCCATTGCATAGTAAGTGTTTCGGCATTGACAGCCGTAAAATCGGCAAGTTCGGCAAAGAAATCGGCAAGTTCGGCAAGTTGCTGTGGCGAGTCGGTTTTCCAGCGTTTTTGCACAGTTTTTTCGTCATATTCGGCAGGTGCAACAAAAAAGAATTTTGCATCGTTCCACAAATCGGAAATAAAATTTGCTCTTTCGCGCATCAATGCTGTAATTCGTATTAATTTTTCCGAATCTTCGAAAATATCTTGGTTGATTAATATTTTGTTAAATTCGAGAGCAATTTCGTCAACAGGGCGTTGTTGCAGATATTTGTGATTAAACCACTTAGCCTTTTCGTAATCGAATTTTGCGCCGCTTTTCGACACTCTTTCGAGCGAAAATAGATTGACAAGTTCTTCAATCGAGAAAATTTCCTGTTCGCTGCCACCCGGATTCCAACCCAGCAACGCCAAAAAATTGATAACTGCTTCGGGAAAATATCCTGCTTCGCGATAACCCGACGACTGTTCGCCGCTTTTCGGGTCAGTCCAATTGAGCGGAAAAACAGGAAATCCAAGTCGGTCGCCGTCGCGCTTGCTCAATTTTCCATTGCCATCAGGTTTGAGCAATAACGGTAAATGCGCAAATTGCGGCATAGAATCTTCCCATCCGAAATATCGATATAGCAAAACGTGCAGCGGAGCCGATGGCAACCATTCTTCACCACGAATGACGTGCGAAATTTCCATCAAATGGTCGTCAACAATATTTGCCAAATGATAAGTTGGCAGTCCGTCAGCCGATTTCCAGAGCACTTTATCGTCAATTCTCGACGAATTAATTTTCACATCGCCGCGTATAAGGTCGTGAACTACAACTTCTTGTTCGGGCTCAATTTTAATGCGCACTACATATTTTTCGCCGTTTGCCAAACGTTCTTTTACTTCGGCGGCAGAAATTGTCAGTGAGTTTTTCATTACATTGCGTGTAGATGCATCGTATTGAAAATTAGCAATTTCGTTTCGTTTGGCATCCAATTCTTCGGGCGTGTCGAAAGCAAAATATGCTTTGCCGGAATCCAAAAGTTGGTCAACGTATTGAACATAAATTTTGCGCCTTTCGCTTTGTCGGTATGGGGCGTGCAAGCCTTTGCCTTCAACGCCGATTCCTTCGTCAACATTTATTCCCAGCCAGCGAAGCGATTCTACAATATAATCTTCGGCTCCGGGTACAAAACGTGCCGAGTCGGTATCTTCAATGCGCAAAATAAAGTCGCCCTGATGTTGGCGGGCAAATAAATAATTATAGAGAGCGGTACGAACTCCGCCAATGTGCAATGCTCCGGTGGGACTTGGAGCAAAACGAACTCTTACTTTTTTCATAGATTTATTGTTGTTTTTAGAATAATGAACAAAGAACAAGGAACAAGGAATAAAGTGATTAACTTACAAATTAGTAGTCTTTTCGTGTACCGTTTACCGTGTAACGTGTACCACTCTCCGCTCTCCGTTTATTGTTTTTTTATTAGTTTTTTAAGTTTTTGAATTACTTTGTAAAATTTTTTTGTTATCCACGGCAGATTTATAAATAATACTTTGTAAAATTTCATTTTCAAACTACCGGACGATTGATATAAACCTTTTTTTGTTTTATGCGAAATCATTTTCCCGTAAACATCTTCAAATTCTATTGCTTTGTCGCTCAAATTATTATTATCGCCGGCAGTAGTAATTAACGTTTTGTCGCCGGTTTCTTCAATTTTCAACACTCGATGACAAATTATTTCGGCATCTTTCCGAAAAGCAATAATATCACCTTTGCGCAATGTTTTCAAATCGCTTATTTGCTCAATTACAGCCCTTTCGCCTTCTTTGAGTGTAGGAAACATACTCATTCCTTTGAGCAATATTTCTACAGGATGTTCGGCGAGTAAGGTTTTGGTAAGTTCCAAATAATCAATATTTTGCGCTGATTTCATTTTGCGTTTTTCTTAAATATCAGTTATTTATAATAAAATCAACAATATCGTTATCCGGCACAAACCCCAATGTAAATACCTTTACACTGCTGCAAATTTTTGATATTACATCAATATTATGTTCAATAAATACAGGCTCAAAATTATTTTGAATGCAAAAAGCCATCACTTTTGATACTGCCGCAGAGCCTGAAATTTGCTGTTTCCGGTTTTGCGGCGCGTGGCTGATAAGAAAAATTTCGTTTAACAATGCTTTTTTCGGGCGGTCGGCGTAATACATTGGGGTGTTGTACGCCACTATTTTCCCGTTTTGCAGGCGAACGAGCAGTCTATCGTCGTTTACAACCGTGTATCCCTGCTTGTTCCAAATTCCTGCCATTGTACTTTTCCCTACTCCCGAAAAGCCTGAAAACAATCGCCCTGTTACCCCATCAGTTACACACGAGGAGTGAATCATTATCGCATCGTGCTGTAATGCAAGATATTGCATAATGATAGGTGCGAGCGGATAACGAAGTGGAGTAATGCCACCATCGCCGTCAGCACGGCAATATACATCCCAATGCCGAAAATCAGCCGAGAGAATGCCAATTTGTTGAATTTGGCTGTTATTTTCTTGGTCGAATATCTCAAAATACAGACTGTCAGCCGTTTTGTAGATTTTGAAAAAACGGCAATTATTATCCGCCGAATCGAAGACTTCAGTTTTCGTTTCAGGCTCGTGCAATTGGTCAAACAAATGGCAATCGAGCAGCACATCTGCCGATTTTTCGGAACTGTCGATAGCAAAAGGAATAAACCCCTGTTCAAGATTTATTGAGTATTGTGAATGTAATTCGACAATAAATTCGGCTATTTCTAATTTAACGCTGCTCACTTTATTTGGTAAGTTTGGTTTGGATACTGTCGAGAAATTTTTGAATATCGCCGAGCGCAGTTGCTTGATTGACATCAAATTCTTCGGTCATTTTTTGGGCAAGATTATCTATTGTGCTGTCGGGCTGAACGTTTTCCCAAACAAATTTTCCGGTTTCGTTCAGAGTATAAAGCGTGTTCATTTGAGCCACATTATTGGTAAGCGGCACCACAATCAGTTCGTTAGCAACCGAGCGAGCCACATAATTTTTTTTCAGAGCGATAAATGTCGATATGTCCATATACGAAAGTTGAGATTAAAAAAACATTTACAAAATTAGTATTTATTTTACAAATTTATTCAAAACTTACTTCTCTTTTTGATATTTTTGCAGCAAAATATTTTTGACTAATGATAATAAAAGAATGTTCCGAACATCAACTTGGCGAAATTCTCGAAATTTTTAATTGGGCAATTGCCAATACTACTGCCTTGTACGACTATGCTCCGCGCAGCCCGCAAGCAATTTCCGAATGGTACGCGCTCCGAAAAAACAGACAAATTCCGGTTATCGGTTGTTTCGACGACAATAATAAATTGCTGGGATTTGCTACTTATGGCGATTTTCGGCATTACGAAGGTTATAAATTTACTGTCGAACATTCGGTGTATGTTCATCCCGATTATCATCAATCGGGCATTGGCGAAATTTTGCTCCAAAGGCTTATTGCGCAGGCAAAAAACAATAATATTCATACACTTGTAGGCGTAATTGATGCTGATAATGAGGCAAGTATTCGTCTGCACGCGAAACTTGGATTCGTCTATTGCGG
>JAITXR010000272.1 GCA_031284665.1 Paludibacter sp. | reverse complement strand
ACTGTTGTAGATTTCATAAAATTTTATTCATAAAATTGTTAATATTGATATTGCATTAATTTAGAACTGCAAATTTATAAAAAAAGTGTAGAATAAAAAATTTTATTACTGATAATTGATTTTTATCGTAAATTCAACAATTAAAATCAAGAAAAAAGAGAAAGCCCCCCAAGCCCCTAAAGGAGGATGTACAGAGGAAACGGTGCAAGGTACACGGTACAAGATGCGGGACATAGCAATATTAGCCCGTCATTGCGAGGCGCGAAGCAGTGATTAACGATGAGTGATGAGTGATTAACGCCCAAATTAGTAGTCTTTTAGTGCACCGTTTACCGTACACCGTTTACCGTGTATGCTATGAATTTTATGGCGTTTTACGCTTAAAAGTTTTTTCGCCTTGCTGCACTGTAATGTTTAATCCTTCTAACGACACTGCATCGGCATTAGACATACTTAATCCTGTCTGTGCACTGACATTACAGTTCTCGAAATGGAAAACATCACTGCCAAAAGGAGCATCGGCGTAACCGTACATCGTGCCAACACTGCGAGTTGTTGCCGAAATGTTTGATATTTTGATATTGCGCAGTTGCGTAAGATTTTCGGCTGTCGGCTCTAATTGCCCAACCATTCGCCATTCCATATTTATATCGAGCAACATCCGCGCATTATTGATGATTATGCTGTCGAAAACAATATTTTCGACAATCCCAGCTCTACTCGGTTGCGATTTGAAACGGATAGGTCCCCAATTATCGCCATCAATAAGGCAATTTTTTATCGTAACATTGCGAATGCAGCCCGTAATCTCGCTGCCAAGTGCCACGCCGCCGTGCCCATACGCAAAATGACAATTATTGATAACAATATTTTCACTTGCGCGCGCTACTCGCCTGCCGTCAGTGTCCTTGCCCGATTTTATGGAAATACAATCATCGTTTACGTCAATATATACTCGTTCGATTTTAATATCGTTCGACGAATCAATATCAAGCCCATCGGAACTTGGAATTGTATGCTCGGCGCGAATGTCGAGGTCGGAAATCGTAAAGCCATCGCTGTACAGAACGTGAACGCACCACGAGGCTTGGTCGCGGAGAGTAAGTCCTGAAATTGAGCCGCCGTCGCAAGCCGAAAAACATATCAAACGCGGTCGCCCACCTGTGCCAAAAGGAATTGTTTTCCAGTCCACGCCTTTGCCGTCCACACTTCCTTCGCCAAAAACTCGTACCGAATTTGAATTGTCGAAATTCAAAAAAGCACATCGCCACGCGCGCTCAATTCCCTCAAAACGCGTTGAAATCACAGGAAAATCATCCGCATTTACAGTCGAAATCAACACGCCATCCTTTTTAATATTCAAATCCACGCCTTGCGGAAAAAATAATGCACCCGACACAAATTCACCTTTTGGCACTACCACACATCCACCGCCGGAACGATACGCCGAGTCGATAACATTTTGTATAGCAGTGGTATTGACGGTTTTACCATCGCCTATGGCAGCGTAATTTGTAATGTCGAATTGTCTATCGCTTTTTTTGATTGAAATAATGCGACTTTCCCACGCTGCCATTTCAAACTTAACGATTGTTTTATTGTTTTTAACCGAAAAAGCAATGTTGCTAATCTCGCCCGTTACTCCATTATATTGCTGCACAACACCTATTTTATCGAACTCGGCAGTGAAAGAACAAGCACTGTCGGCTTCGTTGAAAATAAAATAAATATCGGCATCGGGCAATACTCGCCGAGTATAGCGGATAAAATTAGTTGCAGGCTCTTTCGACGTTTGGATATTTTGGCGACGAGCGTTAATGCGATTTGCCGACAATTGAATACTCATTTCGGCATCGGGCATTGCCGCCTCGACAGTTGCAGTCCAATTACTCGAAGGCTCAGCCAGATATTTTGAGAAATCGGCAGGAAACGATTGCGGTTTTGTAAATGTTTTATCTACAAGCATATCAGGTTTTTTACCCCAGAAAAGCAATTTCCCGCCACGAGATGCAAATTCTTCGATTTTTGCCCAAGCATCCGCTGTAATTGCATCCGCCGACGGAATTATAAGCGTATAATATTTTTGTCCGCTGCCATTTTGCAAATAACCCTGATTGACGCTAATTACTTGATTAAAAGCATCATCATTAATATAATCGAAATCGCGTTTGTGTTGCAGCAGCGTTTCGGAAATTGAAGTAATATGAGTAAAAACTTCGTTATTCCCAAGCCACATTGTCGAAGTAGGATAATACACAGCAATTCTTGCCCCCGGCACTCCTTGCGACATCAGGTACACACTGCGATTTGAGTATGCGTTAAGGTCAGCCATTTGCGGCGAACTCATCCAATTTGCTCGCTTTGAGCCTGACATCCAAAACATAAATTCAAAAAAGTTAATGCCACGTACTATTTGATAATCAACCACATACTTGGCTTCGGGAATTGTAGGCGACACATCGTAAGCCGCAAAACTTTCGCTAAACGAGCGCGGTTTTCCGTAAACGTGCGCCACCGATGATGCTAATTTTGGGAAATTATTTACTGTTCCGTGCCAAATCTGATTCCAAATTGCATCCACACCCGGAATTTGCACTTTACTTAAATTGCGAAAAAAATCACCTTCGGCTCTCACGCACACAGGCATATTATGTTCGTTGTTGAGGTGAGTAATGTGCGCCACCGAATTTTCGGCGCACCATTTTGCCTGCTGCTCAAAAAAGTTTACAGCAAACATTTCCGACCACACATCCCAATAATCGGCTTTGAAACGCTTTTCGTCTTCGCTACGAAATGCCGCAAATTGCGCCGAAGGATATGGCACGGGCGCAACTGTCCGAAAATTGAAATCGCCTGTATGTCCGGCAATCAGAGTAGCCAGATAGGGCGTGGGGTCGTAGCCTTTTCGCTCTTTGAAAGTTTCGATAATAGCAGGCGTAAAAGGGATGTGAGCATAATCAGGCTCGTCGCCACGAAAACCGAGCACGGTTGTGCCAAGTTCCTTGCCCAGATATTTTTTATATTGCTCGTGAGTCCAGTCAATAAATTGGCGGACAGCCGCAGGATTTAGATAATCACAAATAGAATTTGCAGTAGTTTTTCCGTGAGTAGGGTCGTTCACGGCACGAGTTTGTGCAGTACGGAAATCGCTGCGAATCAACACAATATCCCAAGCCGAAATTCCGGCATTAAACGAAATTTGATGATTGTTGACAGGAA
The DNA here is from genome assembly GCA_031284665.1 of Paludibacter sp. Taxonomy (GTDB): domain Bacteria; phylum Bacteroidota; class Bacteroidia; order Bacteroidales; family Paludibacteraceae; genus JAITXR01. The sequence goes on along the minus strand of JAITXR010000272.1, from coordinate 2,703 downwards.
CAATTCTATCCGCCTGTCCATGTCGATTTATTGCTACTGCGCTAATTGCAAATGTGTCAACAGGGTGATTTACAAGCGTTTTACCCGCCTCAATATGAATAGTATCGCAGGCAACAAGTGCTTGCATACGCAGGTCGGGGCGTTCGCGCGAAAACTTGCCACCCGCAAAACCGCTTGGATATTTACCTTCGTCGATAATCCAAACTTTCATTCCGCGTTTTTTTGCCTCTTTTACTGCCAGCGCAACTGTTGAAAACCATTTGTCGCTCAGATATTCAAACGGCAATTCGTAGCCCGCCTCAATAATCACGGAGCGAAAACCTTTATGATACATTGAATCCAAATCGGCGCGAATAACTTTTATGTCAATATTGCCCTGCCAGCCCCAAATAACGTGATTGGCAAAATTAGCAGGTGGATTGACGAAATTTGTTTGCGCCGTTGCAAGTGGAATATTATGAATGCCATCCCACGATTTTTGCGCTTGCGCCACAAACGAGCAACAAACAATTACCAATGCAGAACAAGTTGCGAAAAATTTGCGAGATTTCATAATTTTTATTTTCTAAAAAATTTAGTCCACCATATTACTGAATACATTTTGCACATCCTCGTCGTCCTCAAGTTTTTCGATAAGTTTGTTGACCGATGCTTTTTGTTCTTCGGTTAATTCTTTTGTATCGTTGGGGAGATATTCAAATTCGGCACTGAAAATTTCGTAGCCATTTTCTTCGAGATGCTTTTGGATTAGCGAGTACGAGGCAAAATCGCCATAAAGTACCACAGCGTTTTCCTCCTCGTCTTTTGCCACTTCGTCAACTCCGAAATCAATCAATTCGAGTTCAAGTTCGTCGAGTTCCACGCCATCTTTTGCCGCAATGCGAAACACGCACTTATGGTCGAACAAAAATTGCACCGAGCCACTATTTCCCAATGTGCCGCCGTTTTTATTAAAATAACTGCGAATATTTGCAACCGTGCGCGTAGTGTTGTCAGTAGCCGTTTCGATAAGAATTGCCACGCCATGAGGCGCATATCCTTCGTACAAAACTTCTTTGTAGTCCGATTCGTCTTTAGATGTTGCTTTTTTAATTGCCCTTTCGACATTTTCTTTGGGCATATTTTCTTTTTTCGACTGCTGAATTAACACCCGCAAGCGAGGGTTTGTGTCCGCATCGGGACCGCTTTCTTTTACAGCGATAGTAATTTGTTTGCCAAGTTTAGTAAAAACGCGAGCCATATTGCCCCAACGTTTCATTTTAGTTGCTTTACGATATTCAAATGCTCTTCCCATAATAATATTTTGGATTTTTAAGTAATGGATTGTTTAATTTAAAATTATGGTTGCAAAAATAATAATTTTGATTGAAATACACAATATTTAAGTTTGAAAGTTCATAAAGTTTGAGAAGTTTGAATGGTTTGAGCGGTTTGAGGAGTTTGAGTGGTAGAGACAAGGCATGCCTTGTCTCTACAGTTTCCAAATTAGTAGTTTTGTCTTTGCGCTTTGCTCTATTTTATAATTTTATAGTTTGAGAGGTTTGTAATCAATTAAACTTTCATTAAAATATGTAAATTATTGTAAATTATAATTTTTTATTATTATTTTTGTTGGCTAATAATAAAAATAGTTTCAAAACTTTAACCTTTTAATGATTATCCGCAAAGTGTCCCAAATAGTGCAAAGTCCCACAGGGACGACACTTTGGCACAATATAAGTTTCGTCCCTGCGGGACTTAGAAACAAGTAAGCAGTTGTCTATCCGTAAGCTAAAGCATAAGGTTAATAGAGTGCTGTCCTTGCAGGACAAATTAGGATACGTTGCGGATAATCATTTTACTTTCAGCCATATATATAAATTTTAAAAAATATGAAAAAAATCCATTTATTATTCGTAACTGCCTTATTATTAAGCGTAAATGCAGTAGCACAAGGTATATCTTTTAATGATGTTGTAATTGATACTATTACGGGTAAAAAGCAGATAATTAATTGTAGCGGGCAAAGTTATACAATACGCCCTACTATTATGGCGGGAGGAGGCAGTGTTGCAGGTTATACGGTGCAGTCTATTCCTTTTGCTCCTCCATTTCCCATAGGACCGGTGCCCGGTTATACAACCCAACTGTTTACTGATGCTGCCGACGATACTTGGAGCAGTATTATTCCTTTGCCTTTTGGGTTTTGTTTTTTTAGAAACACATATAATCAAGCAGTTGTGGGGGCTAATGGAATACTATCGTTTGATGTTATCCATACACCCGACAACAGTTGTCCATGGGATTTAAAATCTTCGCCGGATATTCCTTCACCTAATTTTATACCGGAAGGATTGAGCGTTTTTAACTCAATTTTTGGCGTTTACGAAGATACTTATCCTGTGCTATCGTATTTAACTCCGGGCGTTAATGGTATATATCAAGGCATTTTTGGTGTATTTCCTTTTCGTACGCTTTGTGTTTCGTTTAAAGATATTCCATTATTTGCAAATCAGGATCAAAGAAATTCATATCAAATAGTTTTGTACGAAGGCTCAAATATTATAGAGGTATATGTAGAACACAGAGAATTACCGGCAAGCGGTTGGAACAACGGAATAGGTATTATTGGTATTATCAATAATGATGGCACAGATGGCATTGCTGCACCCGGACGCAATACAACAAGTTCTACATGGTCGGTAATGAATACCGGTCAACAAG
>JAITXR010000133.1 GCA_031284665.1 Paludibacter sp. | reverse complement strand
TGTTTTCTAAATCGGCAAATCAGCCCTTCGTTAGTAATTCCTTCGAGGGTAATGTCGTAATCGTTATTTTTATCGGCGGTAAAAAAACTTACAGAAACTTGTCCCGCGCTGTCGCTTGTAATTGCCGGATTCCAATAAATGGTCGTTCGCAAATCGGGTGTTGCCTGTTTGTAAATGCTATCCACATCGTATTTTGGGACATAAAATTGCGCCGGTTTTTGAAATCCGAGCGGAGTTATATGAGTCAAGCTGCTCGATTCCTTATTGTTAGTAGCCGCTGCGCCACGTTTGAGCATAATTGCAATCGCTCCGTTACTTGCGCGGCTGCCAAACATCATCGACGCCTCTATGCCTTTATACACAAAAATACTTTGCACATCGGACGGATTAAGAAAATAGACATCGTCGGGGCTTTGGGTTTCCACGCCGTCGATAACAAACAGTGGTGTCCCGCCTCCGCGTATTGATATTTCCTGCCCGTTTACTTGTATGCCGGCAATCATTCCCAGCAGGTCGAAAATCTGTAATCCGGGCCATTCCTCAATTTTTTCGGCAGTTATTTCGGTACTTGCCATCGATGCGTAAAATGCCTCTTGGGTGTCGCGCGGTTTTTTGGCTGTAACGGTTATCCCTGACAGATTTATCAGGTGCATTCCTCCTTCGGCATAGTATTTTTCTTCGCTGATTTGCAAATAATAGTCGAGTATTTCGTTGTTTATTTTCTGTTGATGCGGGAAATCAAACAAATTTGTTGGGAAAATTTCGATGTCCGATTCAATTCCCACATCCACAATCGCTTTACTTTTTGCTTTGAGAATTATTTTTGTACTGTCCGGAAATTCAATTCCTTGAAGAATAAATTTCCCTTCGTCGTCGGTGTCGGTAGTCGCAATTTGATTTTTATAACCCATAAACATAATTACAGGATGTTTTTTTACACCTTTTCCAAAAATATTATAAACTCTGCCCGAAACTGTCTGCCCCAATTCGAGGTAAGTTTCATTTTCAGGGTATTTTTTTGCAACAATATTGGCAGTTGAAAATCGTTTCCAAGCTTGTGTAAGCATCAGAATATCAGTTTTTTCGCGCGTATGCAACGAATTATCGGCAAAATAATCATTGGGCTTTTCGATATAACCTTTGATGTCGGATTGCAGCAACAAATAATTTTGAATATTAATGCCCGAAGTATCGCCTTTTACTGTTTTGCTGTCGGTAATGCTAATCGAAAACGAGCCTGTTGCCGGTTTACCTGTCGGGTCGGAAATATTAAAATTTAATACTGCTTTTTGCCGTTTGGCGTACGAATTTTTGTCGCTACTCATCGAAATATCAGGAATTTGGAAATTCCGACTGAAATACAATCGTTCGCAATAAGTGTTTTGCAGCGAGTCCACAATGGCAAAAGACACAATGCCTGCGGGCAAAATCGTTTCGGGCAAAGCACCTTCGGCAGCCGTCAGCGGAAATGCCGTGATGACCACCCCGCGAGAGTGAACGAGCAGAAAAAGCGAGTCGGTAGGCGTTGATGATTGATTTGTAACCTGAAATAAAACATTATTGCGGTAATAAGCCAGATGCAAAGCCACTCCTGCGGATTGTGTTTTGGGTAATTCGAAGCGTTTCGCCGTTCCATCGGCAATTTTGGCTATTGCGTAATAACTTTCGGCGGGCGAAGTATTTAATGCCATTCGCCCCATTCCATTATGAACAGACGCGAAATCCAAGATTTCTATATCCTGATTATTATAAATTTTCCCTGTTACTTCTACCGATAAGCCATTGCTGCCAATAGCCTTAAAACCAATTATTTGCATTTGATTATCCAGAAAAGTACCGCTTTCGGGGAAAAACTGCAAATCGAATTGATTTTCAGCCTGAGGAAGAAAAATTTTTCTGTTATAATTGTTCTCATCTTGATTGATTTTAACGCTTATAAACTGCTGATTAGCCAAATTTGCCGTGTTCGGTAATTGCAAATTGATAACGCCATTATTATCGCTATGTACGGTGTAAGTTTTTCGCGGTTTTTCCCAACTATATTCCAATTCTATTGTTTTTGACGACAGCGCAGCATTCAATTGATTGGTAAATGTAAGAGTAACAGGCAGTTTCCCATCTTTTAATTTATCGAATTGGGCTGAAAGATTAATCCGGTCGTCGATACTGTTACCGATAAAAAGTGATTTTTTGAAGAAGAAATCAGCCGGCGCATTTTGCATCCAATGTGTATATGCGTAGAGAGAATAAATTCCGGGTGGCGTTTCGGGTGGCAGTTCAATTCTACCACCAAACGAAATTGAATCTTTGCGAATTTTGATACGTTGTATTAGCGAATTTCCGGCGTCTATCAGTTCAACATAAACATAGCGACTTTGCGTATCGGGCAAGTGAGTAGCGGCATTAAGCAGGTAAGCCGAAAACCAGATTGTTTCGCCCGCGCTGTAATAAGGTTTGTCGGTATGCAAGTACAGTTTTTCCTGCGGAGCCGAATGCCATATTTTGGCAAATTGCAAAGCAAGCGTTTTTGTAAGATTGTCAGCCGAAAACATGGCGAAACAATTACAAAACAATATCAAAATTAACAAGTTACGACGCACGGGTTAGTTTATAGTGAATAGTTTATAGTTTGTGAAGTTAGAAGTTTTTGTGAAGTTAGAAGTTAAGGAAGTTATAGAAGTTAAGGAAGTTATAGAAGTTAAGGAAGTTATAGAAGTTAAGGAAGTTAAGGAAGTTATAGAAGTTAATTGAATATGTATCCCGCTCTTCATTTTACATTTTACATTTTACATTCAACTCTCATTTCTTAATTTCTTCATTGGCACATTGTTAATTGGCAAATTATTTATTGGCACATTGTCTATTGAATATGTATCCCGCTCTTCATTTTACATTTTACATTCTACATTTTACATTTTACATTCATTTCTTTATTGGCACATTTTTAATTGAAATAGTATCAGAATGAAGAATAGTATCGCTTGTTGCCACTTGTTTGCGCAGTGTATCCTGTTCAAAAAAGTCGTATTTGCGGATTAGGCGAATGCTGTCGAGCCACACATGGAGCGAGTCTTTCGGGAGCGCATTATAAAGCAAACGTGCTGACAGTGAATCGATTGGGCTTTTTTGTTCCGCTGCTATACGCAAACTAATACGCCGAGTTTTTCCATCAAGTTTAATGGGATAAACGAGGCTATCGGCAGTTTGGTTGCGGTAATAAATTTTAATTACCGACCGAATTGTATCAATAGAATCGCGCTTTTCGGCACGTTGCAAAAAGTGCAGACGATAGACATCTCGATAAAGCAAATCGTTGTCTTTGAGCGTAATATTCAAGCGTCGTTGCAGGCTGTCGGTTATTAATCCTGAAATTGAATCGGCAGTCCAGAGTGTTTGTTCGCTGTTTCGCAAGGCAAGCGAATCGAGCGGGTGGAATTTCAGAGCCTGCACGTCTTTTTCGAGCATTTCGAGGTTTTCGATTACTTTGACGTACATTTTTTCAAATTCTTTTGGTCGCCGTGTGTACCACACCAGCGAGGAATCGAAATCTGCCTGCGAAATTTGATATTTGGCAAACAGGCTTTCGAAATACGGCTTTTTCTTGTCGCTGTAATAATAGTTTTCGGCGTGGAGCGAGCCTTCTAATTTGTGATATTCGGTGAGAAACTCAATCATTTCTTTCTTGCTCATTACGTTTTTTGGGCGGAAAGTGCAAGAAGATATGCAGAAAAACAGCATTAAAATTATAATGCCGATTTTCGGGTTATTATGATTGAATTTCATCATTATTTTTAGTCTTCTTAGTTGTTTCAAAACTTCGATTGAGTTCTTTGCGGAAAAACAGTAAAATTGTTACCACCGAAACCGTTATTGCAGAATCGGCAACGTTGAACACCGGACTGAAAAACAGCACTTGTCCGGCAGCATTTTTTATTATCGGAAAATAGAGCATATCCACCACTTTGCCGTACAGGAATGGCGCATAACCTCCGGTTTCGGGGAGGAAAGTTGCCGGCATTCCATAACTTTCGCTGAAAAGTACGCCGTAAAAAAGGGAGTCAAAAATATTTCCGGCTGCTCCCGCCAACAAAAGCGAAATGGTAAGAATATAGCCTGTACTGTATTGTTTTTTAATAAGATGGCGAATGAAAAGTATTAATGCCACTACTGCAACAATGCGGAATAGGGTCAAAAAAAGTTTCCCGCCTATTTCCATTCCGAATGCCATTCCGGGGTTTTCGACAAAAAGAATTTGAAACCAATCGAAAATTGTAACGTACTCGCCAAGCGCAAAATTCAGTTTAATATAAATTTTGCTGGCTTGGTCGAGCAGCAGTACAATACTTATCAGTAAGATGGATTTTCGAGCAACATTCATTTCCGATTACTTTTTTTCGCTGTCTTTTGCTTCTATACTCAAAGTGGCGTGAGGCACGGCACGCAGTCGCTCTTTCGGGATTAGTTTGCCGGTTTCGCGGCACACTCCGTAAGTGTTGTTTTCTATTCGCACAAGTGCGGCTTGCAGGTGTTGAATAAATTTCATTTGCCGTTGTGCCAATCGCCCTGCCTCTTCTTTCGACAGGGTGGCGGCGCCTTCTTCCAGCACTTTGAAAGTGGGCGAAGTGTCGGCAACATCGTTTCCATCCAAGTTGTTAAGGCTATTGCGCAGCAGTTCGTAGTCGCGCTGTGCAACTTCGAGTTTTTCGTTGATGATTGAACGAAACTCTTCCAATTCGGCATCTGAGTACCGTGTTTTTTCTTTTTTCATAATTAGGTTTTTTTAGTAATTTTTCATTTGACTAAATTACAAATTTATTTT
>JAITXR010000114.1 GCA_031284665.1 Paludibacter sp. | reverse complement strand
TTCCATTAATTGGTTAGTACCGGCGGGCTGGTTGTTCGCACCACCTACCCAGTAAAAATTTTTTGCCTGCATAAAACATACGCAAATAAGCAAAGTTAAAAGTAAAGTAACAAATTTTTTCATAATAATTGATATTTAAATATTATTTTAATTTTTTTATTGTCTGGTTTTTTGTCTGAATCTTCCACCTCCCCTAACCCCCCGACATATCGGGGGGATAAGAACCGGATTGCGGCTGTGTTGCCCATCATCCCTAACAGGGTTTTAGCGTTTCATCGGTTGTTGGTTGCCCTACGTATAGACGCGATTAATCGGGTCTATACAATGCAGGTTGCATACGTTCATCATCTTAATTATTTGTTTCAACCTAATTTTTACCTAATTTTCTTTACAAAATAAGCTCAGTAGCCGATAGATTTTTTTTTATTTTAACCTTATTACCTTATTTGCAATATTCTTTAAGGTCGCATTCAGTAGTACCTTGCACCCTGTACCTTAGCCTCACTCTCCTAAATTTTGCAACAAAAAAAGCCACCTTATCCTCAAAAGAAGATAATGCGACTTGGTTATGAAAATATATTTTATATCTTTGTGCCTTTTTATAAAGAGGGTGGGTGAGACTTTGGTGTGTATTTACACAAAAATTTGGATTTACCAACATGCTGAGCGTTAATAAATCATAAAAATTTGTATTATTTACAGACAGACAATTCACTTGCAGTTTTTAAGTTTTCTTTGTAAAACTATGCAAAAATATAAAAAGAAATCTAAATACAATTTTTTTTGCAGTTTTTTTTTACAAAATATGATGAAATTTTATAAATAGTAAGGAAAAAAGAGCAAATAACGAGAAAAAAGGACAAAAAACAAGGAACAAGGAACAAGGAACAAGAAAAAAGAGTGGAGAGTGGAGAATTTCCAAAATTAGTAGTATTCCATTAATCATTAACCATTGTTTGTGTGCCATTTTGTAGGGGCGTTGCCTGCAACGCCTCTACGATGTATGGTGGGTGGGGGTGTTTGCCTGCCTATCCGTAGGCTAAAGCGTACGGTTAATAAAATGCAGTCCTTGCAGGACTTAGTCGATTGCAGACGTTAATCACTAATCGTTAATCGTTAATCACTGTTTTGTGTTCTCACACCTCTCGCACCGCCGCACCCACCTCCCCTAACCCCTCCGAAGGAGGGGGATAGACCGCGGAATAAGGGTGTAGGTTTTTTTTTGTTTTTTGTTGTTGTCTGAACTATGATTTTAATATGATTTTTGGGATTACTATGATTAAGAGGCGGGGTGCGGGGGTGTGTCCCGCTCCTTGTACCTTGTACCGTACTCCGCTCTTCGTCACTAATCACTAATCGTTAATCACTGTTTCTTGTCTTCTTAATCTTATTAAAAATCGTGGCTCAAAAACGGATTAACCATTTATCATTAACCATTAACCATTATTTGGTTATTTTTGAATCACAATTCCATTGCGTTCCAGAAGTGGTTTAATATCAGGCTCGCTACCTTTAAAACGTTTGTATAAAGTCATAGGGTTTTCTGTTCCGCCGCGTTCAAGAATGTTTTGACGGAAGAGCGTGGCGGTTTTTTTATCGAAAATTCCATTTTGTTTAAATACCGAAAACGCATCGGCATCGAGTACTTCCGCCCATTTATAAGAATAATATCCAGCGGCATAACCTCCTGAAAATATGTGATTAAAGGTTGTTTCGCCAACCGAGCCTGCAACAAGTGGCAAAATTTGAGTGGATTGAGTGGCGGCACTTTCCATCTGCGCCACATCGCCGGTGTATGGCTCGCCGATTGTGTGCCAAGCCATATCGAGCAGCCCAAAACTTAATTGCCTGAGACACAAATAACCGGCGTTGAAATTCTCGGCATCTTTAATTTTTTTGACAAGTTCGGCAGGGATTTTTTCACCTGTAAGATAATGAACTGCAAAACGGTCGAGAAATTCCTTTTCCGATGCCCAATTTTCCATCAGTTGCGAGGGCAATTCCACAAAATCGCGATAAACATTAGTGCCTGACAACGATTTGTAATTGCATTTTGTTAACATTCCGTGCAGCGAATGCCCAAATTCGTGTAGAAAAGTTGTTACTTCGTCGAAAGTGAGCAAGGCGGGTTTTGTTTCCGTCGGGCGCGTAAAATTCATTACAATGGTTATCTGCGGGCGGCTGTCGGTTTTGCCATCTGTCCATTGGGCTTTGAAATCGTTCATCCACGCGCCTGCTCGTTTGGCATCGCGCGGGTGAAAATCGGTGTAAAGCACAGCCAAAAATTTCCCTTTTTCGTCAATCACATCGTAAGCCTCAACTTCGGGATTATAAACCGGAATTTTATTGTTTTTTACAAATCGTATTCCGTAAAGTTCTGTTGCCAAGCCAAATACACCTTTTTTTACGTTTTCGAGTTCAAAATACGGTCGTAGCATATCGTCTGTAATATCAAATTTTTCGGTACGCAGTTTTTCGCTGTAATACGACCAGTCCCACGCTTGCAGTTTGAAATATGCGCCGTGAGTGTCGGCATAATTTTGAACTTCGGCTAATTCTTTTTCGGCAGCAGGGCGGTAAGCGTCAAGTAACTGATTGAGAAGGCGATAGACATTATCTTTCGATTCAGCCATTCGTTTAGTCATTACTTTGTCGGCATAAGTTTTATATCCAAGCAGATTTGCAATTTTCAGACGAGTATTTGCGATTTCGCGGATAATTTCCAAATTGTTGTATTCGCCTTGTGTACAGCGAGTTGTGCTTGCAATATACAGTTCGCGGCGCAGGTCGCGATTGGCGGCATATTTCATTACCGGAACGTAAGTAGTTGTTTTAAGATTAAGCAACCAGCCTGTTTTTCCGGCATTTTTTGCGTTTATGGCGAGCATATCGGTAATATCGTCCGACAGTCCCGCCAATTGTGCTTTGTCGGTAATAAGCAAACTCCAGCGATTAGTTTCTTTCAGTGCATTTTGCCCAAAAGTAAGCGTCAGTGTGCTCAGGCGTTTCGACAATTCGCTGTATGTTTTTTTGTCTGTTTCCGAAAGATTTGCACCGTTTTCGGCAAAGGAGTCGAAAGTGTTTTTGAGCAACATCGCTTGTTCGTTTGTAAGTTTTAGTTTTCCGCGATTATTGTACACCGCTTTTACTCTTTCGAACAGTTTGGCATTGAGCAATATATCGTTCGAATGTTCGGTAAGCATTGGTTGAACTTCGAGAGCAATTTTGTTCAATTCGTCGTTTGTTTCGGCATTCGTAAGATTATAAAAAGGCGACGAAACACGGTCGAGCAATGCGCCGCTGTTTTCGAGCGCAACGATAGTGTTTTCAAACGTGGCAGATTGCTGATTATTAGCAATTTTGAGAATTTCATCGTTATGAATGCGGATTGCCTCTTGAAATGCAGGCAGGAAATGTTCGTTTTTTATTTTGTCGAAAGGGATAGTTTCGTGAGGCGTGTTGTAAGTTTCCAAAAGTGGATTGCCTGCTACGAGGTTGCTCGATACTGCAAGTAAAGTCATTGCTAAAATGGTCTTAATTGTTGATTTCATTTGTTTGTAATTTTAGAATAAAGAGCAAAGATGTAGTCTTTTCGCGCATCTTTGCTCTATGGTTTTATTGTTTGGGTTGTTAATAATTTTCTTTAATTTCTTCATTTTTTCATTTCTTAATTGGCACATTGGCACATTGTTTATCTGTTCATATAAAAGAGCGCTTGCGCTTAATAAATAAACAAGAAGACAGAAAGGCAGAAAGGCATTTTTTTTATTTTCTTCATTCCTAAATTTCTTCATTTCTTCATTTCTTCATTTCTTCATTGGCACATTGTTTATTTGCACATTAATTTCTTCATTTCTTCATTGGCACATTGGCACATTGTTTATCTGTTCATATAAAAGAGCGCTTGCGCTTAATAAATAAACAAGAAGACAGAAAGACAGAAAGGCATTTTTTTCATTTTCTTCATTTTCTTCATTCCTAAATTTCTTCATTTCTTCATTTCTTCATTGGCACATTGTTTATTTGCACATTAATTTCTTCATTTCTTCATTGGCACATTGCTACATTGTTTATTTGCACATTAATTTCTTCATTAAATATTGGCAAAGATAAAATTTTTTTTTCGTTTTTATTTGTAATTTTTTTATTTTTTGTTTTCTTTGTATTTTCTATTTATAACCTATTTAAATTATTTTTATCATGAAAAAACTA
>JAITXR010000051.1 GCA_031284665.1 Paludibacter sp. | reverse complement strand
CGTATTATCGGCATTTTTGTATTGCAGAAATTCAAACCGGGTTTAATATTGACCATTTGCTCTGTCGGTGGTGCAGCCTTATTGTGTTCATCGCTTCTGATAGGTGGCAATGTAGGCGTTTGGTTATTCCTTGCAACCGGACTTTTCCACTCCATTATGTGGCCTGTAATTTACAGTTTGGGACTCGAAGATTTGGGACCTCATTCAAAAGTAGCATCAGGCATTATTGCCACTTCGGTAATTGGCGCAGCAATTTTAATGCCGATTATGGGTGCTGTTCAGACTGCTACGGGAACGGTTGTTGCCGCTATTTGTTTCTTGTTTGCATATTATTTGTACGAAATTTTCTTTGCAGTAAAAGGCTCGAAAATCCGCACAAAATAAATAAAACATAAATCCAATAAAGCGCAGATTATTCAAATTTGAACAATCTGCGCTTTATCTATAACTTGTCTAATATCACAAAAACAGGAAAAATCTATCTTTGTTCCATTAACCATTAATCATTAATCATTAATCACTAATCACTATCTTATATTTCATTGATTTTTAGTGGGTTATACGATACTCCTTTGTCGTAAACATCTGTCTGCTCGTGTTTTTTGAGTTGGCGAACTAAAATATTTGTGAAAGGCAAAGCAACGATTTCATACGCAGTTTTCATTCCCATTTGCGTAAAAATCAGTGTAATAAGTGCATTATTAGGAATTACGCCATAAAAAGCGAGTGCAAAAAACAACAGCGAATCTACACCTTCACCAGCCATTGTGGACACGATGGCACGAATGGAAAACCCGCGCCCGTGTTGCAGTATTTTCATTCGGCTCATAACATAAGCATTGAAAAACGAGCCACACAAAAACGCTATAAAACTCGCAATACTTATGCGTAATGTGGTAGTTCCCAAAACTTTAGCAAATGCTTCCTGATGGGTGAAATTTTCGGAGCCGGGGACAATTATTGCAAGTTGAAACATAGCAACGGCAAAAAAATTCATTGCAAACCCCGACCAAATTATCAGCCGCGCCTTGCGATAACCCCAAACTTCGGTTATAAGGTCGTTAATAATGTACGAAATCGGGAAAATAAGCAGAGCAGCAGTGGCTTCGATGCGCCCAATGTTGATAAATTTTTGCTCTATAATGTTGGAAATAATAAGGCTGCAAGCAAAAAGCAAGCCAAGAGCCATAAAAGGAACGGAAACGGTTTTTTTCATATATTCTTGTTTTTTAAGTGGTTGACAAGTACACTGAATATTCACACACGATTTTTTTATGTAATGAATAAATTGCGATGCAAAATTACATTTTATTTTTCATTCTCAATAAAACTTTCTTGTAAAAAAAATAATAATATGATTTTTATGCTCCCAACGATGCGAGTGAAATGACATTTACTTTACAGATTAACAACTTTTTGTTTTACAGATTGACAGACTTTTGCTTTACAGATTACCAAAAATTTGTTTTACACTTTAATTAAGAGGCTGTCTAAAAAGTATGCAGATGACACAAATTAAATAGATTTTTGCAGATAAAAAATAAATATTCTTAGCTATTTTACAAAAAGGTATAATATACTTATTTACAAATATATACAGCCAATATATTACGTAAAACATACGGGAATTAAAGATTAATCATAATTCTGACAAAAAAAACTCTAACAGATGTTGTAAATCCTGTTAGAGTTAATTATCCGGTTTAATTATCAAAGCGTTTTCTGCGCTGGTTGTACGGCTTGCTATCGTCTTTGAAGGGTTTGTCTTTTCGGTAAGGTCTGTCGCTGCTACCGCCACCGCCTTTGTAGGGCTTATCGCTTTTGTACGATTTGTCTTTCCCGTATGCCTTGTCGCTTTTGTAAGGCTTATCGTTTCCGTATGGTTTTGCACTTTTGTAAGGCTTGTCGCTTTTATACGATTTATCATTTCCGTACGATTTTTCACCTCTATACGAGTTGTCTTTTTTGAACGATTTCTCGCCTTTAGCCTCCGACACCACAACATTGTTTACAGTAGAAAATGATTGTAGAAGACGGTCTTTTTGGTCTTCAAAAACATCAAAAAAAGTATAATTTCTGGTGATTTCGATTGCGCCGATACTGATTGTTTTATCGCGCGTAACTTCGTTGATAATTCCCAAAAAACTGCGTGGGTTTACATCATCCTGTTTGCCAATGTTCATTTTTAATCTCACGCGCCTGCCCGCTTTGTCGCCTCTGTCGCCTCTATCGGCTTTACCATATCGGTCAGTTGTTACATTCAGGTCTTCGGCATCGCGATAATATTCCAAAAAGCGATTAAACTCAAGCGACACAAAACGTTTGAGCAAATCCCCTTTTTCGAGATACGACAGTTGTTCCTCTACGCTTTGCATATATGGGGCAATTTGTTCTTCGTTGATTTCCACTTTTTGCATTTTGTCAATCAAGAAAAACAGTTGCTTTTTGCAGACTTCGAGTCCATTAGGAATTTGATGTTGAACAAAAGTTTTTTTCAACATTCGTTCTAATTGTTGAATGCGGTTTTTCTCGCGCTGATGAATGATTGATACCGACACTCCTTTTTTATTTACCCTGCCTGTACGCCCGCTGCGGTGAGTATAAATTTCGCTGTCGTCGGGCAAATTGTAATTAATAACGTGTGTCAGGTCGCTCACATCCAATCCGCGTGCAGCCACGTCGGTAGCCACCAGCAGTTGCAGGTTTCGGATGCGGAAACGGTTCATCACCGCATCGCGCTGAATTTGCGACAAGTCGCCGTGAAGTGCATCGGCATTATAACCGTCGCTCATCAGTTGGTCGGCAACTTCTTTGGTTTCTTGCCTTGTGCGGCAAAATACTATTCCGTAAATATCGGGATTAATATCCACCACTCGTTTCAGAGCGAGGTATCGTTGCTTTGCTTGCGTAACATAATAAATATGTTCCACATTTTCGGCACCTGAATTTCGTTCTCCTACTGTAATTTCTTCGTAATGTTTCATATATTGACGGGCAATGCGAGCAATTTCGTTGGGCATTGTTGCCGAGAACAGTAGAGTACGGCGGTTTTCGGGAGTTTGTTGCAGGATACTTTCAATATCGTCTTTGAAACCCATATTAAGCATTTCGTCGGCTTCGTCGAGCACCAAAAAACGGAGATTTATAAGGTTGATTTTTTTACGTTTTGCCAAGTCGAGCAAACGCCCGGGTGTAGCAATTATTACTTGTGGAGCAACATCGAGTTGCTTGAGTTGCCTGCGAATATCCTCGCCACCATAGACAGCGACAATTTTAACGCTGCTCAAATAGCGAGCAAAATTACTCATATCTTTTGCAATTTGCATACACAGTTCGCGTGTAGGCGCAAGCACGAGTAATTGAGTTTGTTGAATATTGCCATCGAGCATATTTAGCAGAGGCAATCCAAAAGCGGCGGTTTTGCCTGTGCCCGTCTGTGCGAGTGCTACAAGGTCGTCGGTGTGATTAAGAACGAATGGAATGGTTTTTTCCTGAACGGGGGTTGGCGATTCGAAACCGAGAGCTTCTACTGCTGAGAGTAGTTCGGGTTTCAAATCAAGTTGATTGAATGTCATTTATTTATTTAAATTAAGATATATTTTTAAGTGGAGCCGGAGGGATTTTTTTCTCCGCCCACTCACGCACTGAATATCAGCGGTTTGGGTTATAAGTTTTTTCCTGTATTTTTATGAGAAATATAGAAATTAGTTTTTTTTATTTTGGTAGTTTTTACTTCTTTTATGGTAAGGGCATTTTTAATTCATTCAATTCATTAAAAACGGTTTCCATCATTATTTATCAATTTTGATTTTTTTCTAAGGTTTTAATGTAGTTATTTAAACTTTTGATTATTTCTTTATAATCGTGGCATTGCTCACATTGCTCAGTTTCCGGCACGTACTTAACCGGATATTTTATTACGTTTATTACATCAGTTTCTAAAACATTACATATTTGTAATAATCTGTTAAATGGAATATCCGCGCTACGAGTGATATAATTAGAATATGCAGGTTGTTTGACGCCTAACATTTCGGCGATAACTGTTTGTTTTATACCCTTTTGTTTCCTTATGATTTCAATATTCTCTAATATATTCATAATTTGCAAAGTTAATTGTTTGATTTTTAATTAGTTGTAATTTTTTTTGAAAATATATTACAAAATACTTGGAAATTATCACATATTTATAATATATTTACAGCGCATTTCAATAAACACAACAAAGCAACTAACAAATCAAACAATTATTATTATATGAATACCTTGAAATCCGCAATTATTTTTCTAAAAGAATAAGCAATGCGTTATAAATAAAGTGTTTGCAACACTTTGCAGTTTGAAAAATTTTCACTAATTTTAGTGCTGACAAAAAAAAACAATGATAGGATTTTTCAAATGCCAAAAGTACAAAAAATTTCAAAAAATATTACTCCTTTTGCAGAAATATTTTTCACAAACAATGAATTTAATAATTTCTGATTAGATAAACTTATTGATAATCAATTATGTAGGCGTATATCAAACACAGACTATTACTACAGTAATCTTTTCCGCAACTTTTGCAATCGCTGTGTTGTCTAACCACAAAATAGATAAAGTTACATAAAGGTTTTTTAATTCGCGATTAATTAAAAACCACTGTCAGGGTTAGGCACAATTGAGTTTGAAATACTCTCAATTCTCCCATAATTTAGTTATTTCGATAAGTTCCAGTGAAGAGAAAAATTGCGGCAAACCCCAAAACTGAATTATTTTATAAAAAAAAGTAATTATATTAATAAAAAAGTCTTTATATTTGTCGAGAAATTATTCATAGAGAATTACGAATTAAAAATTACGAATTAAAAACGTCTCATAATCTAATTATCTAATATCTAACTGTCTAATATCTAATTGTCTAATATCTTGATACTTAATATTTAATACTTTATAATTTATGGAAAAACCTTATGTAATTGGAATTGATATGGGCGGTACCAACACTGTGTTTGGTGTGGTAGATGCTCGGGGAAATGTGCTGACAAAAGGCGCAATCAAAACCATAAGTCACAGCGATATAAATATTTATATTGCCGAACTTTACGACGAACTGATAAAATTGATTGACGCAGCCGGAGGAATTGAAAAATTCAAGGGTATAGGTATCGGTGCGCCAAACGGAAATTATTATTCCGGCACGATAGAATATGCCCCAAATCTGCCATGGAAGGGTGTTGTGCCTCTCGTACAACTGATTAGCGAAAAATTTGGAATCCCTGCCACTCTTACCAACGACGCTAATGCTGCTGCTATCGGCGAAATGACTTACGGCGCAGCGCGTGGAATGAAAAATTTTATTATGATAACTCTTGGCACAGGTGTGGGTAGCGGAATTGTCATCGACGGCAAACTTGTGTACGGACACGACGGTTTTGCAGGCGAACTTGGGCACGTTACGGCTGTGCGCGAAAATGGGCGATTGTGCGGCTGCGGAAGATACGGCTGCCTCGAAGCATATTGCTCGGCAACAGGAGTGGCACGCTCGGCATGCGAAATCCTGACTTTGAGCAGCAACCCAAGCATTCTGCGCAACATCCCGCTCGATAGCGTTACATCAAAAGATGTGTTCGATGCCGCTATAGCCAACGACCAACTTGCAAAAGATATTTTTGACTTTACGGGGAAAATATTGGGCGAAAATCTGGCTAATTTTGTGGCATTTAGCGCACCGGAGGCGATTGTGCTTTTTGG
>JAITXR010000031.1 GCA_031284665.1 Paludibacter sp. | reverse complement strand
TAATGAACGCTTTGGTAGGCGAGCGAATTTCGATTATCACTTCCAAGGCGCAAACCACTCGCCACCGGATTTTGGGAATTGTGAATGGCGATGATTTTCAAATAGTTTATTCCGACACTCCCGGAGTTCTAAAACCAAATTATCGCTTGCAAGAGTCGATGTTGGGATTTTCGCGCTCGGCTCTAAGCGATGCAGATGTATTGCTTTATGTTACCGATGTGTTTGATTCGCACGACAAAAATGCCGATTTTGTAGAAAAAGTAAATCTTAATTCTGCGCCTTTGATATTGATTATCAATAAAATAGATTTAATTGACCAAACCAAACTCATCGAATTTGTGAATAAATGGAAATTGCTTTTGCCACGTGCGGAAATTTTTCCGGTTTCGGCACTTCATAAATTCAATATTGATAATCTTTTTGGTAGAATAAAAGAATTGTTGCCCGAATCGCCGCCATTTTTCGATAAAGACCAACTGACCGACAAACCGGAGCGTTTTTTTGTTACCGAAATTGTGCGCGAAAAAATTCTTACCAACTACGACAAGGAAATTCCTTATTCTACCGAAGTTGTAGTGGAAAGTTACAAGGAAGAGGCAAAAATAATTCGCATAAATGCAGTGATTTACGTTGAGCGCGATTCGCAAAAGGCTATTATTATTGGTAAAGGTGGCAAATCGCTAAAAAAAGTAGGAATGGAGGCGCGCAGAGAACTCGAAACTTTTTTTGAAAAACCAATTTTTCTCGAACTGTTTGTCAAAGTCGAAAAAGATTGGCGTAATAAACCACGAGCATTGGGGCAATTTGGCTACGAATTTTAGGTTGAGAAAATGCACTGTCAGTTTCCGCTTAACATATTTGCACTATTTAGGCACGTGAAATAAATAACAAATTCACGCTATTGAAAACACTACCGCCCGAAACTTCAAGTAGATGTTTCGGGCGGATGTGAAATAATATGATTTGCTTAATTATAGCGAAATCGCTTTTACTTTCTTATTAAGCATTGGTTTAATAGAATTTGTAGATTTTTTACTTGCTTTTATGCGAGCCGGAACACCGCTTGAAACTCCTTCGGGAGTAAATGTAGCGTTTATAAATTTATCCCAGTATCCGAGTAATGCTCCTGTATTAGGATTCGCAGCAACAACCCCAAACATACTTGCACATACAAGCGTTTTATCGTCATTTAAAATAAATTCAATAGGCCCGTCAATTTCCAAATTGTAAGTAACGAGCAGATATTCGTCTCCATCATCTTCTACCAATTCAATAGGAGTTACATCAGGAACAAGCAATTTGCCATTAACCAAATCTACTTCGGCTTCTATTTCCGAACCTTCAATGTAGAAATCTTTCAGAATAACTCCGTTTTCGACATTCGGATTGATTTCGATACTGAAAATTCCACCATCGAAAATTAGGTCAGGGTCTTCGTAAACCGAGCCATAAGAGAATGAATAATTGCCAATAAAATCACTGATAGAATAAAGCCCACTTGTGGTAAATTCTTCCCCTATAGCCGTTGCTGATGTATAGGTAGGCAATTGTAGAGTTACATTCCACGAGTAGGTAGTATTAGGTCGTAAGTCTGCTGTGAGAACTGTGCCTAATACACGTTTGACAATAGTGGTGTCGCCGCCTGAAATAACTACTTGATAGTACTCAGTGCTGTATCCTGTCCACGATAGTTTGGCACTGATTGCAGTAATTTCAGTAACATTCAAATTGACCGGATTTTGCACCACAGTTCTAAAAGCAGGACCGGAAACAAAATCGCTTTTTACACCGGCATTAATATTGGCAACTTGCCATGTATAATCGGTTTCCGGAAGTAAAAACACAGCGACTTTAAGTGCCGAAACTACGGTGTCTTTTACAATCTCTCCGTTGGCGGAAATTAGAATTTGATATACACCTGTTTCGCCACCCCACGACAATTTTGCATATTTGTAAGATATTGAATCTACTTTTAATTCAGATGCTGCACTTACAGGAGGCAATTCTTTATCTTCGCAGGAATAAAATCCTACGACAAGTGCTGACAACAAGCATAAAGTTGAAATATTTTTTAATATAGTTTTCATAAAAATATTTTTTAATTATTAAATAAATTAATACAGATTGGTTATTTTGTAAGTCGAAGCATACCATCCCCAACCACTACCGGAAGCAAAGCCCCAGAAAATAGGGAAAGTGAATGTTTTAGTAGCAGCATCGTATGACAATTTCGCACCGCCGACGGTTCTCGATTGGTCTTTGACAAAGAATGCGTAAACCCAACCCTCGCTATCACCCCAATAGTAACCTACATTGTATCCTTTAGCGATGTACACTGCCGGACTTGGTCCACTTCCATCTTTTATTGTAATGATTTGGTCTCCATCCCATCCAAATAAGAATGCTTCTCCGCCACCATCAAAAATATTCCGCATACGATAAAATTTCGTAGATTGCGAGTATTCCAATACAATATCTATTGCCGATATGTCGTTCCAGAATGGGTCGTCATAAATACCGTCAGCATAAGGAATAAAGTCTTCCTTAGTAATACTCCATACTGTAACAGGGTATTTGGAATAATAAGGGTCAAGATGAATATCATCGTCAACTTCAATATTAACTGAATAATTTTTGAGTAACTCGATATTACCAACAGTAACATCAAATGAAGTAACACTTTCGCCTGCGGCAAACGAAACAGATGCCGGAACAGAGAATAATGTGGCATTATCGCTTGTTACTTTCACTTTTACGGTTAGTGGATTTGTGTAATTTTCTCGCGCAATTTTTACTTCAAACTTTGTGTCCTCTATTCCTAATAACAGCGTACGGAAATTTTTGGACGAATCTTGTTCGGGAAAATAAACCCTGTCGCTATTTGGATTGGCTGCTGGCGAAGGGTCGCGAGCGATTTCGTCTTCGCATGAAATAAATAGCGTAGCAATTATTGTCAATAACAATATGCTGATTTTATTTATATTTTTCATATTCAATAAGTTTTAATTGTTTATTTTTTATTAATCGGTAACGCCATCTAATAGGCTTGCTCCGTCGTTTTGTTTGGGTTGCGTTCCGCCTTCGTTATTTACTACAGCAGGGTTGTTGGTTGTTTCGCCTTGTACAAAGCGCAAAAGTATCCACTGGTCGCTTGCTGCAATATTAAAACGATATGTTGCCGGAACATTACTATCAGCACCCGGATGGAAACGAACAACATTTTTGCCCAAACGCATTACATCTGCCATAGCAAAACCTTCGCCCCAAAGTTCGATACGGCGTTGCAGCCATACTTCGTTGGTAAAATCTTCGATATTCGATGCAATACTTGTATATGCAGGATTGCGATAGGTTTTTACAAAGTTTTCCAAAATTTGTTTTCCAGCGCTCAAGTTGGAGTGTGCCACTGCTTCGGCTCTTAACAGAATCAGTTCTTCGGCACGCATCATACACCAATCGCCTTCGTTGTATGGAGAGCCTATGCCTGCCCGTTGTCCGAATTTCACATTGGCGTATTTGTCCATAGGTTGCTTTACATCGGAAATTGATGCTCCGGCAATGGCTTGTCCGCTATAAGTAATACCTTTGTCTTCGTCAACCCAAGTAAGACCTTCGAGATAAGGCGATTGTTTGTTTTCATCCAACCACCATTTTTTGCGAACATCTGTTGCAGGGATTTTATTCCAAAGCAATACATTTATACTTCTGTAGATTCCTGCGTAAGATACATAAGCATTACCGGAAAAAGAGCCTAACTGCGAGGGCCACGATGCCAATCTTTCGCCAACAACATCGGCAGGTAACAGTAATGCCCATAGCCAGTTGTGGTCGGTTGCATTATAGAAACCCGGCTTTGTCAGTTCATTTATTCCGTAAGGAGTGTATCCTACTAAGGCTTTTTCGGCATCGGCTGCGGCTTTGTCCCATTCTTCCAAGTACAAATATGCGCGAGCACGCAGTCCATAAGCCACTTCTTGGTCGATAATTCCCTTGTTTGGACGGATATAACCTTCCAAATCGGCAATAGCATCGGTCAAATCGGCAATAATACCACCTTCGCCGTTGTACAATTCATTCAAAGTAACACGCGGATTGTTGCGCGGGTCAATGCCCTCTTTTGCCAGAGGAACAGACAGTTTATCCTCGTTTCCCTTGTATTTGAATTGAAAATAGGGTGCTAACGACAGATAAGAAAATGCCCGTATTGCTTTTGCTTGTCCGCGTTTGGCTTTCAATTCGGCATTGTTGGTATCGTCCGAAATTGCAGACAAAACCTCCGATGTAGCATAAATCGCTTTATAGAATAAACCCAGCCGAAGTTGAGGATTTGCATAAGTAGGGTCACGGTCAGTCCATTCAAGAGCCGGAGAAAACCAGTCGTAGCCCGATACAATATTTACCATATCGCCGCTGTTTAAGTCCTGACCAAGTGCTACGGACATATATCCCAAGTCGTCCGCTCTATTAGATGTACCAAAAAATCCATTAGGTTGCCCTAAAATAGCATACATACCGGATACAGAAGAATTAATTCTATCGGGAATAGCATCCACTGTTTCTTTAATTTGGTCATCGTCCAACGTTCCGCCTTCGTAATGCAAGTCGAGGTCTTGACATGCAGGTAACGAAAATGCAATAAATGCAATGGCAGACAATAATATTAAATAATCTTTTCGTTTCATATTTCAATGTTTTTTAAAGTTAGAACTAATTAAAATGTAATAGTAATACCACCTGAAATTGTTCTCAGTTGGCTATAAACAAAGTTGCCGGATGACGTGGATATACCTACACCTGCACCTAACGAATTTTGAGTTTGGCGAGGGTCGAAACCTTTCCGAGCCGACAATAATGCTAAATTATCGCCTGCAAAATACACGCGCAATTTTTCGATTTGCAGTTTTTTTGTCAGTTTGTTTGGCAAAGTATAACCAAGCGTTAAGTTGTTTAAACTCAAGAAGTTTGAACTTACCATCCAATAGTTAGACGTATTTTGGTCGTGGTCGTCAGCCGAATTTAAACGCGGAATGTTGCTATTGGTATTTTCGGGAGTCCATGCTTTCAGAATATCCAGACTCCAGTTTCTGCCGAGTTGCTTTCCGGTGTGCATCAATTCCTGATATGTACCATCGTACGATTTTCCCCCTAATTGATAAGCCAACTGTGCGCTAAAATCGAATCCGTAAGCCTCCAAAGCAGTACCGAAACCACCATACCATTTTACACTTACATCGCCAAGGTCGGCTTGTTTAGCATCTACATAGTTAGCAGTTGTGCTGCGGTCATCGGGCTTTAGCGGGTCGTTAATATAGTAAAGCATCTCTCCGGTAGTCTTGTCGATACCTGCAAATTCTTTTGTAAATAATTGATTCAACGAACCGCCTACTCTGTAAATGGACGAAGTACCTTTGATACCACCAATAGGGTCGTCATCTGTTGGTTTATAAGTATCCGGTAATTTCAAAAGTTCGCTGTGTATGTTGGTAGCATTTACCGTAACCGACCATTTCCAAGTTCTGTTGTCAATAATATTTCCTGTTAATTCAATTTCGACACCATTATTGAGAACAGAGCCAATATTTTGAGGCAGAGTAGTATATCCTGCGCTTGGAGGTTGTGGCACGTTGAAAAGCATATCGGAGTTCAAACGGCTGAAATAATCAATATTCCCGCTTAATTTATCTTTAAAAAGACTAAATTCGATACCGGTATTGAACAGTTGCTGCGATTCCCATTTCAATTCAGGATTTCCTTTACCGGAAAGCACTTTGGTATATTCGCCGGAATCGCCATTGTACGAAATGGTATATAAATCGCGATAAGCATAATAGTTACGAATGTCATCATTACCTTGTGTACCAAAACTGATTTTGAATTTCAGTTCGTCGAGCCACGAAGAAGTTCTTTCTAAAAACGACTCTTTAGTAAGCAACCAAGCAGCACCTATACTGCCAAATG
>JAITXR010000017.1 GCA_031284665.1 Paludibacter sp. | reverse complement strand
TTTCTGACTTTTTTCCACACTAAATTATTATTATATTTAAAATTTTTTAAATTGAAAAATATGAATATGATAATAGATTGTTGATATTGTTTATAAATAATTCAATTATTTTTCAGAATTATTTTTCAATACAAAAATTATATTTATCAACATTTTATTAATATATAAAACTCTGAAAATACAATAATAAAGCACTTATTAACATTATTGTTGAAAAAACTAAAGTTTGAAATTATGATTTCTTACGCTATTAATAAGTCTCAAAAATCTATTCAAAATCTATATCAAAAAAAACAGTCTATTTTTTTTGATGATATAAAATTATTGATATGCAAAATTAAAATGTATAAAACAAAATTTATTTTCTAAAAATTATTGAGACATAATCAACAGTTTTCAACAAATTTTCAATACAGAATGTTTACAATCCACATTCTAAATTTTGCCGGTAACATTGGGAAAAGCCAGCAAGTAAGCTTATAGCCTATTCCCGGAACGGCTATTAAACTCATATTTTTTCGGTTTATTTGCCGTACTGCAATTTTTGCAACCGACAGTGGCGACATTCCGTTTTGCTCGTCGTGTTCCATTCTACCGACCGATTTTTTGGTTTTTTGGTAATAAGGTGAATTTTCGTCTTGCGATTTTTTTGTGAATTTTCGGGCTGCGGTAAATTCCGTTTTTGTGTCGCCCGGAAGTAACAGGCAACATTGGATGCCAAATCCTTTTACTTCGAGCGAAAGTGCTTGTACATAAGCTATTAACGCTGCTTTTACTGCCGAATAATATGCCTGAAAAGGTATTGGAACTATTCCAGCAACCGATGATGTAACTATAATTTTACCAAATCCTTGTTGCCTGAAAATCGGCAGACAGGCACGAAGTGTTTTTGTAACACCGAAAAAATTTGTTTCAAACTGATAGTAAACTTCTTGTGAATCAGTATCTTCTATTGCGCCGGCAATTCCGTTTCCGGCGTTGCAAATTACGGCATCAATACGCCCGTGCTCGCTAATAATTTGATTTACAACAGTTTCCGTTTGTTCTTCGGAATTTACATCCATTGCCACAGATATAATATTATGGTTGGTGCTTTGAAACGTTCTGCGCGACCCGCAATAGACCGTATGTCCCTGCTGTGCAAGTAAATCGGCAATCGATTTTCCAATACCTGCGCTGCCTCCTGTAAGAAGTATTATTTTTTGATTCATATTTTTATAAAAACACAAAGATAATGAAAAATAAATTCATAATTTTGCACTTATTCTTATATTTTTACGTTCAATAAGTTGTATTCTTTTTTTGTTACACTTTCAAAATATATTTTCAATTATGTGGATAAGAATTATTTTTACAATACTAATTATTTTCGTTATTGCTTACTTCGTTGGAGTTTTTTTAGTAAAAATCATTTGGCGCGGTATAAACGATGTTTTCGGCTCTAATAAGTCGGATAATAAGACTGAATTTACCGGCAATAATAAGCAAACAAAACAAAAACAAAATTTTCGGAAAGATGTTGCCG
The DNA here is from genome assembly GCA_031284665.1 of Paludibacter sp. GTDB lineage: Bacteria > Bacteroidota > Bacteroidia > Bacteroidales > Paludibacteraceae > JAITXR01. Next base: position 1,045 of record JAITXR010000017.1, on the reverse strand, counting down.
AAGATGTTGATTATGAAGAAATTAAATAAAAACAAAACACTACGCGTTATGAGATATTCTTTCATTTTTTTATCGTTTGTACTTACTTTTTTGTGCTCCTGTAATTCTAATAAAACAATAATTACAAACGTAAATTCGGCTGCTATTCCGCTCGATATTAGCACAAATGTTTATGCTGATGCCAATTATCTGCAATATCTTGAGCCAATCAAAAAGCAATTGGACGAACAAATGAATGTTGTAATCGGTTATGCGCCCGAATCGATGATTAAGCAACGCCCCGAATGTAGTTTGACAAATTTTGCCTGTGAAGCATATTTGGCAACTGCCGAAAATTTTTTAGGTCAAAAAATTGATATTGCAATTAATAATTTTGGCGGATTGCGTACAAATATTGCTGCCGGAAATGTTACAAATCGAACAATTTACGAATTGATGCCTTTCGATAATCAACTTGTAATTGTTTGGCTCAAAGGCTCTTATCTTAAAGAACTAATCGAATTTTATGCTCTCGTGAAAGGAGAAGGCTTATTGGGAATACGCTTTACAATCAAAAACCAAAAAGCCCAAAATATTACCGTCAATGGAAAAGAAATTGACCCGGATTACATTTATTCCATTGTAACAAACGATTATTGCGCCGCCGGTAACGATGGAATGTTTGCCCTTGCCAAGTACGAAAAAATAATCGATACCGGTTACACTGTGCGCGATATTACTCTTAATTATGTAAAAACACTTACCGCAAAAGGAAAACCCGTGTCGGCTGCTGTGGATGGGAGAATTTCTATCGAACAGTAAAATTTACGAATGGGGTGCACGAAAAGACTACTAATTATCTAACTTTTCAAACTACTCAAACTTTTCAAACTAATTCACTGTCTTTGCTCTTTACTCTAAAAAAGCATCAAAATATACAAAAAAATTGTATATATTTTGTATATATTCAAAAATTTATTAATTTTGCGCCTCGTTTTTGAATTATTATACAAATTTATAATGAAAAACAAGCAAAACAGATATAATATAATTTTAGATTTAATAC
>JAITXR010000416.1 GCA_031284665.1 Paludibacter sp. | reverse complement strand
CATATTGGCTATATTCCAAACCACAAAATTACAGGTTTAAGTAAATTGGCGCGAATTGTTGATGTTTTTGCAAGGCGTCTGCAAGTTCAGGAGCGAATGACTACTCAAATAAAGGACTGCATTCAACAAACTCTGCAACCGCTTGGCGTAATGGTAATTTTGGAAGCCGAGCATCTTTGTATGCAAATGCGCGGTGTTCACAAACAACATTCGGTAACCACAACTTCCGATTTTACAGGCGTTTTCCAGCAAGCCAAAACCCGCGAAGAATTTATGAATTTAATTAAACGCGGGTGATAGATTTCCATTTTTTTCGGATAGAAAAAAAACAGAGGTTTAGTGGAGAGTTTGAATAGGTTGAGAAGTTTGAATAGTTTCCTAATTTGGAAGTTCATCGCTAATCACTTATCACTAATCACTGTTTTTATTATTGTTTGTGCGCGGTCGGGTCCTACCGATACAATTTTGATTGGAACATTTAATTCTTTTTCCAAAAAATTGAGATATGCCGCAAATGCACTTGGAAATTGATTTTCGGAATTAATCTGCGATAAGTCGCGTTGCCAACCTTGCAGGTCAACATATACGGGCTCAATTTTTGTATTTTCGATGTCGAATGGGAAATCGCGCGTTTCTTTTCCATCAATTTTATATGCTGTACAAGCCTTTATCGACTCAAAATTGTCCATCACATCGCTTTTCATAATTATCAATTGTGTAACGCCGTTGAGCATTATTGCATAGCGCAGAGCCACAAGGTCAATCCAACCACAGCGGCGCGGGCGACCTGTTACCGACCCAAATTCGTGTCCTCCATTGCGAAGTGCATCTCCCACATTATCAAACAATTCGGTGGGGAATGGTCCACTTCCTACACGAGTGCAATATGCCTTAAATATACCGTAAACGTCGCCAATATGGCGCGGCGCAACTCCAAGACCGGTACAAGCACCGGCGCACACCGTATTCGACGATGTTACATAAGGGTATGAGCCAAAATCGATGTCGAGCATTGTGCCTTGCGCTCCTTCGGCAAGCACTTTTTTGCCGGAATTTATGGCGTTGTTAATATACTGCTCGCTATCGATAAGTTCAAATCGTTTGATAAATTCTATTCCTTCAAACCATTCTTTTTCAAGCAGTTGAATGTCATTTTGACTGTATTTTCCATTCAGTAAATCACGATGTCGCGATACTGCCTGCGCGTATTTCTCCGAAAAATTACATAAAATATCCCCAACTCGCAATCCGTTTCGACTAATTTTATCGGTATAAGTAGGTCCAATTCCTTTGCCGGTAGTTCCGATTTTTTTATCTCCTTTTGACGATTCGTTGGCAGCATCTAAAAGGCGATGCGTAGGCAAAATAAGATGTGCTTTTTTGGAAATTTTCAGGCGGTCGGTCAGCACTTGTCCCGATGCCTCGAGCGATTCTATTTCGGCTTTGAACAGTGCAGGGTCGAGCACTACGCCGTTACCAATAATATTGATTTTTCCGCCTTGAAAAATGCCGGAAGGAACTGAGCGCAATACGAATTTCTGTCCGCAAAATTCGAGCGTGTGTCCGGCGTTTGGGCCACCCTGAAAGCGGCAAATTATATCATATTCGGGGGTAAGTACATCTACTACTTTGCCCTTTCCTTCGTCTCCCCATTGGAGACCTAATAGTACATCAATTTTCATTTTTTTGTTGGCAATTTTTTTTGTTTACATTTATTACATAATCCGAAAACATACAAAGAATAATGCGATGGCTCAAATTTGGCAAAGATTTTTTTTTCAACACTTTTACTGATATTGTTATCAGTAAATTTTGTTGTTTTGCCACATTCGTTACATACCGTATAGTTTGACATAATAACATCCGATGTTTTTTTCTCGTACATCACAATTTGTTCTTCAAATTTATGGCGTATGATTAACTTGCAATCCACCAGCATATTAAGTGTATTGTAAATAGTTGCAAGACTTACAGGAAATTCCGCTTGCATCAACGAATGCAACGAATAAACCGAAAACAAATGCTCTTGTGCATCTATTTTCCGGAGAATTGCATATCGTTCGGGCGTTTTTCGGTATCGATTACTTTCGAGATAATGCGTAAAGTCTTCTTTTAGTTTGTCGAAATCTGTCATTATTTATTGTGTGTTTTTTTACACGACTGCGAAGATAATTGTTTTTTTGTTTATTAACAATAATTTCACTAAAAAACTTTTATTTTGTTTTTTTGGGAAAATACAGAAAAAAGTGTTACTTTTGTACAATAAAAAAGATACTGATAACGCTTTTTTTATAAAAAACAATGATTAATATTATGAAAATCAAACACTTAATAATTTCAATAATTATCGCCACTTCGCTTTCGGCGTGCCTCGAAGGCAGTTCAAACTATGCGCCAGACCTTGCTCTTGCCACTCCTTTTGTTATCGGGGGCGATTCGCTGTCGATTTATTATACCGATAATGGCTTGGTAATGGACACAATTCATATTGGCGATACCGTTCAATTTCTTGTGGCAATGACTGCGTACACCAATAACCTGACCGCCTTTTATCTCAAACAATCGGCTGACAGCGTTTCGAGAGTAATATTGCCACGAAAAACTTCGCTTGACTCAATTTTTAATTCACAATCCAATTATCAAGTCGGAATATTCAAGATTGACAAAGGAATTGCGCAACTGTATTTCCCGTTTCAGTACATTGCAACCAAGAAGAGTAATGAGGCAAAAATTGAGATGGCAGTGGAGTCTGACGCTAAATTCGACAATGGAATGTTGGCTGGCAATAATTCAAATTACAAGTCAATCATCATCAGAACTCCTATTGCCGAATAAAATGGCAATTATAAAGTAGCAGCATCAGTAAAAGTGCCGAACATAATTTTATCGGAACACATCAGCAATATGATAAAATAGATTGTTCAACCATTTAATATTGAGCGTTATGACTGAAATAAGAACAGAAAAACAATACGAAGTAGCCTGCGAAAGAATAGAAGAATTACTCAAAGTAGTTGGCAACGAAACCTCGCCTGAAAATAAAAATTATATTGAATTAGATTCAATTTCAAATTTGGTTGCCGATTATGAGGAAGTCTATTATCCTGTACGAAAACCTGAATTAGTTGATAATTATTAATCAATATTATAAATCTTCTTTTTTGGGATAATGACGAAACCAACTGCTGATTTTTAGTTGAATTACGCCAAAAAATGCCTCGCCAAAAATACCACCACTCATTTTTGAAGTGCCGAGTTCGCGATTAATAAATATTATTGGAACTTCTTTGAGTTTGAAACCGCATTTGTAGGCGGTATATTTCATTTCGACCTGAAAGGCATAACCTTTAAATCTGATTTTGTCTAACTCAATGGTTTGCAGCACTTGACGCCGATAACATTTAAATCCCGCAGTAGTATCGGCAATTTTCACTCCAAGCACAAATCGCACATATTTTGATGCAAAATACGACATCAACACCCTGCCAATAGGCCAGTTCACCACATTTACCCCGCTCACATAGCGCGACCCGATTGCGACGTCGGCGCCTTGTTTTGAGCAAGCCTCGTAAAGACGAGGTAAGTCTGACGGATTGTGCGAAAAATCGGCATCCATCTCGAAAATATAATCGTAATTTTTGTCGAGCGCCCACTTAAAACCTGTAATATAGGCTGTTCCTAAGCCAAGTTTACCTTGCCGTTCGACCATAAAAAGCCTGTCGGCAAACTCCGCTTGCAGTGTTTTTACAATTGAGGCAGTGCCATCCGGCGAGCCATCTTCTATTATTAATATGTGAAAATCAAGCGGTTCGCACATCACAGCGCGAATAATGTTTTCGATATTTTCCTTTTCGTTGTATGTAGGAATGATTACTAATTTTGACGACATAATTTCATAATTTTAGGGCAAATATAGTTATTTTTTTTGAACTAACTTAAATATTTATAATCTAAAAGTAATAAAAATAT
>JAITXR010000341.1 GCA_031284665.1 Paludibacter sp. | reverse complement strand
CCCAAAAGTATTGTTACAATATTCATAAGGGCATTGCGGGCTGTGTCGGCAAGACGTTCGGTTACGCCCGATTCCTTGAGTATGTTCCCAAAAAACAACATTCCCAGCAGGGCAAGTGCGCTTGGTGCAATAAAGCAGGTAAGCAGCAATCCGACAATTGGGAAAATAATTTTTTCGGTTTTCGACACCTGACGAGGTGCTTTCATACGAATCAAACGTTCGTTTTTGGTAGTCAGCAGTTTCATAAACGGCGGCTGAATTACAGGCACAAGTGCCATATACGAATAAGCCGCTATCGCGATTGCTCCCATAAGGTGAGGTGCAAGTTTTGACGAAAGGAAAATTGCTGTCGGACCATCAGCCCCACCGATAATGCCTATTGAGCCGGCTTCTGCGTCAGTAAAACCGAGAAAATGCGCACCAATAAAGGTTGCAAAAATACCGATTTGCGCAGCAGCACCTAAAAGTAGAAGTTTGGGATTTGAAATCAAAGACGAAAAATCGGTCATTGCGCCAATTCCCAGAAAAATCAATGGTGGAAACCAACCTTGCGAAACTCCCTGATAGAGAATGCTTAACACCGAGCCGGAATTGTAATATACATCACCGTATTGTGCAATTTTGTCGGCTTCGGTAGCCGAGTCGAGCAGAATATATTTGCCTTGTTCGTAGATACCTATATTGTAACCTGCTAAAAATGGGATGTTTCCAATCAGAATACCAAAGCCAATCGGCACAAGCAACAGTGGCTCCCATTTTTTTGCGATACCGAGATAGATAAATGCTATCCCAACAAATATCATAACAAGATGTCCCCACTGAAGATTTGCAAAACCGGTCATGCCCCAAAATGTTGACATAGTGTCGTTGAACCCTCCGGCATACGAACTGAGCGGAACGAGCATCAACAAGCAAGCCAGAAAATAGTATTTTTTACCTGTATTTTTCATGCCGATTTAATTATATTCAAATAAAACTTCATCCTGCAATACTGCCGTTCCTGCCGGAGCGCAAACTTTGGTAACAGTTCCGTTGCCTTCTGCCAAAATATTATTTTCCATTTTCATAGATTCCATAATACAAAGCACATCGCCTTCCTTAAAAGTGCTACCGGCACTTACATTTACTTTCAACACACTGCCCGGAAGCGGTGATTTGAATTTTTTTGCTCCTGTAGAAGATGCTGCTACGGGTTGCGCAACGGGTTTTGGTGTTTCGACAACAGGCTTTGGAGCAACAGGTTTTGGTGCTTCAACCGCAGGCTGTGGGGCTGCCACAACGATTGTGCCTTCGGAGTATTCGAAAAGTATTTCGTCCTGCAACACAGCCGAGCCAACCGGAGCGCAAACTTTGGTAATAGTTCCGTTGCCTTCTGCCAAAATGTTATTTTCCATTTTCATAGATTCCATAATGCAAAGCACGTCGCCTTCTTTGAAAGTGCTGCCAACGCTTACATTTACTTTCAGCATACTGCCCGGAAGTGGTGATTTGATTGGTTTTATTGCGCCCGAAGCCTTAACTGTGGGTGTAACTACCTGAGTGCCTGCAACAGCAGGGCGCGGTGTGGTGGCTGCCAGATTTTTTGTTGTATCGCTTGTAACTTTATGAACTGCAACCGAATAGGGCGTGCCATTAACTTCAATTTCCGCAAAATCGCTTTCGTACGATTTTACATTAACTTCGTATTGTCCGCCGTTTACTTCAAAACTAAATTTTTTCATAATTTTTTATCTACTGTATTTGTTTGAACTTAAATTAATATTTTTGGAATTCCATGGTGAAAAATTCCGTTTCAACTGTTTGATTGTGATAATGTTACTTTCATTATCGTGAGCATCGTGTGTGATTGAACACAAATGCAGTGCCATTGCTATTGCGGCGATTTCGTCTGCCGGAATATCTGCGTTTTCTATCGAAATCGTTTTGCCGGTGGTTTTTTCTACACGTTTCACTATTGCGCGTTTGCTGATATAGCCCGAAAGCACAAATGCCAGCACTAAAAGTGCAAGTGCGCTAAAAACGATTAGAATTGCCAAACCTGAATTTAAGAAAAATTCGCCGTTGGTGAAATTAATATGTAATATTGCCATAATTTATTTACAATTTATGATTTACGATTTTACAATTAAAATTCATAAAACCGTATAATCTTATTTTTTATTTTTTTAATTAATTACAGCGGAATATTATCGTGTTTTTTCATCGGATTGCTGATTTTTTTTGTCTGCAAGGCTTGGAAAGCGCGAATAACACGGAAACGTGTATTACGTGGCTCGATAACGTCGTCGATATAACCCAATGACGCTGCTTGATACGGATTTGCAAATTTTTCCTTATATTCGGTTTCCTTATCGAAAATAAACTGCTTTTTCTCTTCGGCATCAGCGATTGCTGCAATGTTTTTGCCTTCAAGTACTTCGATAGCACCGGATGCACCCATAACTGCGATTTCGGCGTTAGGCCAAGCGTAGTTAAAATCGCCACGCAATTGCTTACAACTCATTACGATATGTGCGCCGCCGTAGGATTTGCGAATAGTAACAGTAACTTTTGGCACAGTTGCCTCGCCGTAAGCGAACATCAGTTTTGCGCCGTGAGTGATAATACCCGAATACTCCTGACCTGTACCCGGCAAAAATCCCGGAACGTCAACCAAAGTGAGAATTGGAATGTTGAAAGCGTCGCAAAAACGAACAAAGCGTGCTGCTTTGCGCGAAGAATCGCAATCGAGAACGCCTGCCAAAAATTTGGGTTGATTGGCAATAATACCTGTCGAAACACCGTTGAAACGAGCAAAACAGCAGATAATATTTTGTGCATAAAGCGCTTGAACTTCGAGATAATCGCCATTATCCACAATCGCCGATATAATTTCTTTCATATCGTACGGCTTGTTTGGATTTTCGGGAACAAGCGAATTGAGGCTATCTTCCAGACGGTTAATAGGGTCGTTACACTCAATAAGCGGAGCATCCTCAACATTATTTTGCGGGATAAACGACACCAAACGGCGAGTCAAAGCCAGACATTCAGCCTCCGAAGCCGATTTGAAATGTGCCACACCAGATTTACGTGAGTGCATATTTGCACCACCAAGTTCGTCAACGGTAACATCTTCGCCTGTAACCGATTTCACAACTTTTGGACCGGTAATAAACATATACGAATTTTGCTCGGTCATCATAATAAAGTCAGTCAGAGCAGGTGAATAAACCGCACCACCGGCGCAAGGACCAAAGATAAGCGAGATTTGCGGCACTACGCCCGAAGCAAGAATGTTGCGCTCAAAAATTTCGGAATATCCGGCAAGTGCATTCGAGCCTTCCTGAATACGCGCGCCACCGGAATCGTTAATGCCGATAATTGGTGCGCCCAATTTCATCGCCAAATCCATTACTTTGCAGATTTTCAGCGACATAGTTTCGGATAGCGAGCCACCAAAAACAGTAAAATCCTGGGCAAAAACGCATACCATACGACCGTCGATTGTGCCGTGTCCGACTACAACGCCATCGCCGAGATAACTCTCTTTTTCCATCCCGAAGTTGTTACAACGGTGAGTTACGAACATATCCATTTCTTCGAATGAACCTTCGTCGAGCAACATTTCGATTCGTTCGCGGGCAGTAAATTTACCTTTTGCATGCTGTGTGTCAATACGTTTTTGACCGCCACCGAGACGTGCTTTTGCCCTTAAATCAATAAGTTGCTTCACTTTGTTTTGATTTTCAATAGTTGACATACTTTGTTTTTAAGTTTTTTTAGAATTTATTAGTTTTTTTGATATTATTTTTTCAGACTGCAAAGGTAATATTTTTTATTTGATATTCAACAATAGAAGTTTATAAAGTTTATAAACTTCGGAAAATTATAATGTTAGAAGATAGAATATAGAATATAGAGAAGTTAAAGAAGTTAGGGAAGTGTTGTATGGACTTTGATTTATTTGATTTTATTGATTAAGATGATAAGAAACGGACTGAACTTGTGCAGCCCGTTTCTTATCCTGTTCATCTTAAAATCCTGAAAATCCTGATATAGTGATTAACGATTTTTTTACCTATTTTAGGGTGGAAAAATCATTACGAAAAATTTCGTAACGAAATTTTTCGTAATGTAATATATTTATGATTATTCGCGCTCAGATTTGTAATGCCGCGAGTGGAAATATAAAAATCTATCAACATATTATACAATAATTTTGAAAAATCTATCAATACATATTACAATTTTGAAAATTTGTTTGTATCTTTGTGGCGTAATTCTTTGATAATCAAGCATAGTATGCCGATTGCAAAACTTATTCCGACAGAATTGGAGCGTCAAACCATTCAAACCTATCAAACCATTCAAATTTTAAAACCCCCTTTTCACCCTTTTATCAGCACTTTGCTTTTTCCGTTTGGGGCTTTTGTTACGCAAATTTGAGTTGTAATGCGTTCGGTCATTTCGGCAACGTGCGAAATTACGCCTATTTTTCTACCTTGCGTTTGCAAATTTTCGAGCGCATCGATTGCTACGCGCAAAGTGTCGGCATCGAGCGAGCCAAAACCTTCGTCGATAAAAAGCGACTCAATTTTCATCCTGTTCGACGATAGCGACGACAAGCCCAAAGCCAAAGCCAACGACACCAAAAAACTTTCACCACCCGAAAGCGAATGTACCGAGCGCAGTTCGTTGAGCATATCTTTATCTACAACCTGCAAAGCCAAAGTGTCGGTAATGCGTTGTAGTTCATAGCGTTGCGTGAGAGTTTGCAGATGCAGGTTGGCGTATGCCAGCAGATAATCGAGCGAATATTCCTGCACAATTTTTTTGAATTTAGTGCCGGTTGCCGAGCCAAGCAAAGCGTCTAATTTTGCCCAATCTTCGTAAATTGCTTGCTTTATTTTCAGTTCGTTAGCATAACGTTCCGAAAGTTTGAGATTTTCGGTGTTTTGTTGCAACTTTACGGTAATTTCGGTTTTTTGGCTACTCAATTCCGCTAATTTTTTATCTGTATCTGATTGGTTTTCAACAAGATATTCTTGCGTTTCAGTTTCGTTTTCGGGCTTAGAGGATTTAAGAAAATGTTCGTCGAAATTTTTTTGTCGCTCAGCAAGTGTAGCGTTTGCCGAAGTAAATTTGTCTTGTAAAGTTTGCAAAAAAATTCGCTCTTTTTCGAGCCATTGTGTTGATTTTTGAAAAATTTCAGTCAATTTATCGTCAGTAAAAATTCCATTTTGAGCCGTTTGCCAAGATTTTTTTTCGCTTTCTAAATTTGAAATTTCACTTTCTAATTTTGCAATTAATTTTTCGATATTCGAAATTTTACCCGATAATTCGGATTGATGTTTGACAATTAATTCTTTGTTTTTTAACGACTTATCTTTTTTATCCGAAATTTCTTTTTTCTTATTTTCGTAGCGATTTCTGAAATTTTCGACAGTATCGCCACCTATCAATTTTGAACGTTGCGTGGTCAATTCGGCGAGTGCGCTTTGCTGTTTTTCGAGTTGCTGTTTTTTTGTTGTAGAATCGTTTTGCAAAGTTGTAACATTCTGGCTTTCGGACAATAATTGCGCTTGCAAAGTAATAATTTCATCTTTTTGAGACTGAATTTTTTCGGTCAATAATTTTATTTTTTCAGCAACACGTTTTTTATTTTCAGTCAGCGTTTTTTCTTCCAAACTTTCGGTAAAAATGCCTTGCATCGGATGTTCCGTACTTCCGCAAACCGGACACGGAACGCCCGCCAGCAAACGTTCGCGCAAGGTTTTGACTTCGGTGGTCAACAAAGCATTATAGTCGTTTTGTTCGGCAACAAGCGTTTCCAAATCGGCTGTAAAATCCTCTTTTTGAAGCGTTTCCAAGCGTTTTTGTTTCTCTTTTAATGACTTTTCAGCCAAATCAACTCGTTGTTTTGTTTGCGAAAAATCTTTTTCAAGATTGCTTAAAAGCGATTTAGCCTCAATAATTTTATTGTCAAGTTCCTGTGCATTAGATATTTCCGAACTTTTTGATTTCCAAAAGTTTTCGATTTTTTCAAATTGAATTTCGATTTCCGCAAGATTTTCAATTTCCGTTTGCAAAAGTTGAGTTTGAGTAGATAAATCTTTTTTATTCAATTCAAAAGTTTTCGTATTTTCGGCGAGTTGCGTTGAATTTTCCTGCAATTTTCGGAATGTATCGCGAATTTCCTGCGCCTTTTCGCTTTGCGCCAAATATTCTTGTCGCTGTTTGGCGCTTTCAATTTCGGTGCTAATTGTTTTTAAACTGCTTTTTGCGGTATCTAAATTACTGTTTAACAAATTTTTATCAACTATCCACTTTATTTTTTCTTTTATTGCCTCAAGCAATTTTCCTTGCTGATTTTCAGTTTGTTCAATTTCTGATTTTTCGCGCGTAAAATTCTCGATTTCTTCGGCGGACAGCAGCGCAATATTTTTCAGATTATTTTCAACAAATTCTTTTTCGATTTTTGCATTTTTAGTTTTATGGTAAATTTCAGCCGAAATACGCGCATAAATTTCAGTTCCTGTAAGTTTTTCGAGCAGGTCGGCACGTTCGGTAGAATTTGCCTGTAAAAAAGTAGCAAAATCGCCTTGTGCCAGCAAAACGGCGCGAGTAAATTGCTCAAAACTCAAACCTACAAGTCGCGATATTTCCGACAAAATTTCTTTTTTTGTGCCGTAGAAAAAATTTTGTTGCGTCAGATTTTCCAAACTCAAATTTGCCTGCCCCAAAGTGCCTGTAGCCTTTTTGTAAGCCCGCGCCAGATACCAGCGCGCACGGATTTTATCGCCTGTTACCGCCAAAAAATCAACTTCGGCAAAACCCTCCACAGCACCCCGTCGGAGGATATTTCGGCTGTCGTTTTGATAGAGAGTTTTGTCGTCAACATCAACAATTGTAACTCTGTCGCTTGCGTTTTTGAGGCGTGGCGTGTTATCAAAAAGTGCCAGACAGAGCGCATCGAGCAAGGTCGATTTTCCCGCGCCGGTATGTCCGGTAATTGCAAAAATGCCCGCCGAAACGAGTGGCTCGCAAGTGAAATCTATCTCAAATTCGTTTTCGAGCGAGGCAAGATTTTTTCCGCGAATAGCAAGGATTTTCATTTGTTTATAATTTTAGAATAAAGACGGGTTAATGTAAAATTTAGAAATTGAGGAATTGACAAAACTACTAATTAGCTAACTCTTCAAACTTCTCAAACTTTTTAAACAGAGCAAAGATTTGTTCTGCTTTTTGAGATATTTAATATTTTACAAAAGTAAGATAATCATCGTTATTTTCACACTGTTTTTTTCTAAAAAAATCAAACGTGTTACATTTCGGAAACGTAACACGTTTACACCGAAACAATCGAAATCGGCGTGAGCGGATTTTAAAATCTTGTTAGAATTATTCGGTCAAAATAAATTTTAAAATTTTTTATAGCCACAATATAATACTTTTCCGTCAAATAATTATCTTTGTAAAAACTTTAATCTAAAAATATACACAATGAAATCATTTTCAAAATTACTCGTTTTGGCTGTTTTATTTATCTCGCTATCCAATACTACTGTAGCGCAAAACAGCACTAAACGCAAGGCAAACGCCAAAAAAACCGAAGCCCTTGCAAAAAATCTTTTCCCCGATGGTACTCAAATCCCCGAATGGTTTTCGACTAACGAAAAAACTGATATTAACACTCTTGGAAAACAATATGTAATTAGCGATTATGGTGTTGCAAACGACAGTACAATCGTTCAAACAGATAAAATTCAGGCAGTTATCGACCTTGCCGAAACACAAGGCGGTGGAGTAATTATAGTTCCGAAAGGAGTTTTTCTCAGCGGCTCGCTATTTTTTAAGCCAAAAACTCACCTGCATCTTCAACAGGGAGCAGTGCTAAAAGGCAGCGACGATGTTTCCGATTTCAAAATCACGATGACACGTATCGAAGGACAAACGCTGAAATATTACGCCGCTTTGGTAAATGCCGATAAAGTTGACGGATTTACAATTTCGGGCGACGGAACGATAAACGGCAACGGTTTGCGCTACTGGAAAGCCTTCTGGCTGCGGCGACAATGGAATCCACGCTGCACAAATATGGACGAGCAACGCCCTCGATTAGTATATATTTCGAACAGTAATAATGTGCAACTGTCGGATGTGCGCTTGCAAAATTCGCCTTTCTGGACAACACATATTTATAGATGCGAAAATATCAAACTGCTTGGGTTGCAAATTTATGCCCCAACTTCCGGTGTCAAAGCGCCAAGTTCGGATGCAATTGATATAGACAACTGTAAAAACGTGCTGGTAAAAAACTGTTATATGTCGGTTAACGACGACGCTATTGCGCTCAAAGGCGGCAAAGGACCAACTGCCGACCAAGACCCTAATAATGGCGAAAATCGCAATATAATTATCGAAGATAATACGTATGGATATTGTCATAGCACGCTAACTTGCGGCAGTGAGTCGATTCATAACTACAATATTATTTTACGGCGCAATAACGTTTTAATCGCCGAACGGCTACTGTGGCTCAAAATGCGTGGCGACACACCGCAAAACTACGAATATATTACGGTCGAAGAAAACACAGGCGAGGTAAATAACTTTATTTTTGTGCAACCTTGGAATCAATTTGCCGACTTAAAAGGACAAGAGCCACCAAAACAGTATTCAAGTAAAATTACTATGCGCAATATGAAAATGAAATGCAATAACGTGTTCAATGTTCGTGCATCGGATAATTATTTCCTGTCCGATTTTACTTTTGAAAACCTCGACCTCGAAGCCAAACAAGGCGAAATTAACACTTCGTTAATTACTAATTTCACTTTGAAAAACGTTGTAATCAACGGCGAGAAAAAATA
>JAITXR010000303.1 GCA_031284665.1 Paludibacter sp. | reverse complement strand
GAGTATTGAGTATCAAGCGCAGCGCACAAAACATACAATCTACCCGAAAAACAGACAGAACACAAATTATTCATTATCCAAAATCCTGCCAATTAAGAAATGAAAATGCTTAGGCTTTTTATTAACCTTTAATCATTAAAAACATAGGCTGACAAAATATTTGCCAGCCTATGTTTTTTTATGATTTACTTGGGTTATTTTACAACTGTCCAATCAAGTGTTACCAGAACAACAGGGTTATTTGGGTCGTTGGTTTGTACGGTAAAGGTTTTTTTGTACGAACCTTCGGCTTGTCCTTTTGTGGCAAGTTCAATGTCGAGATTGGCAGATTTACCACCGGCAATTGCTTTTATTTTTCCAACAGCAAATTCAGGGTTTTTATTGTCGATGTAGCGAATTTCGAGAGCATCCACACCTTTGTTTGCAATTTTGAGTTTATACGATTTTTTCGTACCTGCTTTTACTTGCCCGAAACTGTATGTGGCTGTAACATCGGCAATAGGAGCGTTTTGTTTTTGCTCTTTTGTAAGTTTTGCAAAGTTATCAATTATCGTTCCATTTACAGTCAAAGGAAGTTGAGTTCCGTTAATAGTAATTGTAACTTTTTCGTTCACTTGTCCCCACGATGGGAGATTTGCCGAATTAAAAGTTAAATTAATTTTGCCCTTTTCACTTTCTTTAAGTTGTGCAGGTGCTGCAACGGCAGTAAGATAAGTTGGCAGATTTTCGACTGCAATTTTGACAGTCTCTTTGCCAACATTCTGAATATCAAGCGAATAAATTACTGAATTTCCTTTTTCAATTTTGCCAAAATCAGCAACATTTGTTTTTAAGCGGAAATTATCACCAACGGCTATTGCAAAAGGTTTTGCTTGACCACGTGGCAACACTTCGCCTGTAATTCTAAGAAGTTCAGTTCCGTTAGTTGCTGCGTTACTTTTTACGGTAATGCTTTTGTTGATAGGTCCAACTCGTCCACTGGCGCTATATTCAACGTCAATTTTACCTTTTGCTCCGGGAGCAACCGGCTCGCGTGTCCAACTTGGAGAAGTACAACCGCAAGATGCTGTAACACTGTTAAGTACAAGAGGAGCATCGCCGGTGTTAGTAAATTCAAAAGTACATTTTACTTTTCCGTCTTCTTCGTTTACCTGTCCGTAATCGTGAACTGTTTTGTCGAATGCAATTTCGGCTTTTTGAGCAAAACTTGCTGTTACAAGTAATGCTGATGCAATGAGCAATCCAATTTTTTTCATACTGTAAAAAATTTATAAATGATTAAAAAAATGTCAGCAATATTGATTGTCGAAATCGTTATTTGTTCTGACTGCGTGGCAACACTTCACCGGTAATGCGGAGAATTACATCTCCTTCTGCGTTACTTTTTACGGTAATGCTTTTGTTGATAGGTCCAACTCGTCCGCTGGCACTATATTCAACGTCAATTTTACCTTTTGCTCCGGGAGCAACCGGCTCGCGTGTCCAACTTGGAGAAGTACAACCGCAAGATGCTGTAACACTGTTAAGTACAAGAGGAGTGTCACCGGTGTTGGTAAATTCAAAAGTACATTTTACTTTTCCGTCGTCTTCGTTTACTTTTCCGTAATCGTGAACTGTTTTGTCGAATGTGATTTCGGCTTTTTGGGCAAAACCTGTAGCAACAAGTAATGCAAATGCAATGAGTAATCCAATTTTTTTCATACTGTAAAAATTTATAAATTATTAATTAAAGAAATTGTTAATCCAAAAATATATCTTGCTGAATTTGCTCAGCAATTTTCGTGCCTTTTATTTCTGCAACTATTTGGAGTGCGAATTTTATTGCTACTCCTGCTGCTTTTGCTGTAAAAATATTCTCTGTTTTGACTATTTTGCTACTCGATAGTTTACTACCATATAAATAATTTTCGTATCCCGGGTAGCAAATTGCTGTTTTTCCTTGCAACAGATTTAGTTTTCCCAATATTAAAGGTGCTGCACATATTGCTGCAATTTTTCCTCCATTTTCGGCATGTTTCAGAATTAGTTTTAATAATTCTTCGTGTTTTTCAAGATTTGTTGTTCCGGGCATTCCTCCGGGTAAATAAATCAGAAATTCGCCCGAAAAATCAGTTTTTTTGAAAGTATTGTCAGCATTTATTATAATATTGTGTGCGCCAAGTACTTGTAAATGGTCGTAAATCGAAACTGATATTGTTTCAATACCTGCACGGCGAAAAATATCTATTGGGGCTATTGCCTCAATTTCCTCAAAACCTTCAGCCAGAAAAATATAAATTTTCATTTTTAGTTATTTTTAGAACAAAGAGCAAAGAACAAGGAGCAAAGATGTGCAAAATTACTGTCATTGTCTTGTGTATCAATGTTGTTGTTATGAACGCTTCAATTTTTTTATTATGGATTGCTTCGGAAATACCGCGCAATGACGCGGGCTACGGTCGTGTCCCCTGTACCGTTTACCTTGTACCATTTACCGAGCTATCTCAACTTAATATTATAGGTAATACTTCCTTCTGCTTCGTTGTTGCCTGCCGAAAAACTTGTTCGTCGTGCTGCCTCGATGGCTGCTTTTTGTGTTATCGGGTCTGAAATATTTGTGGGAGTGCCTATCGTTGCTTGTGTAACTTTTCCGGTTTTATCCACTCGAATAGAAACGGTAATTCGTCCTTCGACTTTCTGATTGTCGTTTGGAACGGGCAGAGTGCCATTTAGCGAGCGACCTCCCAACGACCACGAGTTTCCGTTCGACGTGCCTTGCCCAAGTGGGTTTCCTTGCCGAGTATCGCCTTGCGAATGTCCACTACCACTGCCTCCGCTGTTTCCAAAAGCACCGGCAATGTCGTTGTTTGCCTGATTTATTTTATCTTGACGTGCCTGCTCATCGCGCCTTTTTTGCTCTTCGGCTAATCTCCGTTGTTCGTTTTTTCGTTGTTCTTCAAGTTGCTGTTGCTCCCGTTCTTTCCGTTTTTTCTCTTCAATTCTGAGCGATTCTTCGTAATCCTGTGTCATTGCATATTCGTGTACCGTTGGCTGCGAAGACGGGGGTGGGGGTGGCTGGTTTGGTGTATTCGGCTCATTTGCGTAAGGTTGATTTCCTCCACCTTCGGCAACTTCGCCAAAACTAATCATTATTCCGGCTTCCTCTGCGGCTCTTCCGGGTAAATATATTAATAATAGCAACAAAAGCACTATCCCACAGAAAAATGCAGAACCGACAATTCCATATATGTCAGGTTTTTCGAGTTTCACGTTTTATTTTCTTGTTTTTGTTGAAATCACTATTTTCAATTTGTGTTGATTTGCAATGTCGAGTACTCGCACCACTTCGCCGTATTGAATTGTTTGGTCGGCATGTAGGGCGATGTATGTCAGGCTGTCGCCGGCAACAATATTCATTATTTCGGATTCTAAATTTTCCGGTAGGATTGCCACAGCGCGCCCTGAGCCGTGCGCCAAAGAGTAATTGCCGTTTTCGTCGATAAATACTTTTGCTGCCACTTGTTTTGTGGCTGTTGTTGCTCGGCTTTGTGGCAAGTTTATTTTAATATCGTTGGGCGAAGTAGTGGTGGCTGTCATTACAAAAAACAGTAATAACAAGAAAACAATATCTGTCATCGACGACATTGAAAAACCAGCCTCTACTTTACTTCTTCTTTTTAACATTTTATTAATTTATTTTGCAGGTTCGTTAAGAATGTCCATAAATTCCATTGTAGTGGCTTCGAGAGTTCGTACAACCGAGTTGATTAGCGAAATTAGATAGTTGTAAGCGAAATATGCTAAAATCCCGACTATCAAACCTCCCACAGTTGTTACCATTGCTTGATACATACCGCTCGAAAGGTCGGACATTACGATACTTCCGCCGTTGCTGTTCGACATATTAAAAAACACGAGTACCATACCCGTAACTGTGCCTAAAAAGCCGAGCATTGGCGCACCGCCCGAAATTGATGCCATTACCACAAGTCCTTTTTCGAGTTTTGCCACTTCGAGGTTGCCGACATTTTCGACTGCTACCATCACATCGTTCAGCGGACGTCCGAGCCTGCTGATACCTTTTTCAATCATTCGAGCCGAAGGTGTGTGCTGGTCTTTGCAAAGACGAATAGCCGAGTCGATTTTGCCATCCTGAATATTCTCTTTGATGCGGTTCATAAACGATTTGTCCTCTTGGGATGCATTTTTGATTGTAACTAATCTTTCGATAAATAAATATATGCCAAGTGCTAACATAGCGGCAAGCACTATCATTATAGGTCCACCATATACAGCCATATCCCATAAGTTCATTTTTTCGGCTGTTTGTGTTGTTTGTACTACTGCCTGTGTGGCATTGTCCGAGATTTGAAGTAAAATCATTGTGATAAATTTATTATGATTATTAGTATTATGAAATTTTTTTTATGTTTCGGTTTTGTTCTATTATTTTTACCAATATATTGTCCCCCGACACGTCGGGGCAGGCTCTAACGAGACTTCTTAATTTGCATAAAAATTGGTCTATTATCTATTAGCGTAGCAGTCTATTATCTTTTAGTCTATATTAACTGCATTTTATATTGTTTTATTGTGTTTTCCAAACCAAAATATAATGCATCGGCAATAAGTGCGTGTCCTATCGAAACTTCGGCGAGCATTGGAATTTGTTGTTTTAGAAATTTCAGATTTTTCAAACTCAAATCGTGTCCGGCATTTATTCCAAGTCCGATTTTGTGTGCGTATTCGGCAGCGGCTACAAATGGGCGAATTGCGTTATCGCGATTGGCGGCATACTGCGAGGCATAAGGCTCTGTATATAGTTCGATGCGGTCGGCTCCGGCAAGTTTTGCGTATTCGAGATGTTTAATTTCGCTATCAACAAAAATAGATACGCGGATACCCGATTCGTGAAATTGCTCGGTTATATTTTTCAAGAAATCGAAATGCGCTACTGTGTCCCAACCGGCATTTGACGTAATATCGTTATGAGCATCGGGAACAAGGGTAACTTGCTGTGGTTTAACTTCTTTAACCAGACGAATAAATTCCGGCGCAGGGTTTCCTTCGATATTAAATTCGGTGCTTACCAGCGGACGCAAATCTCTAACATCCTGATAACGAATGTGTCGCTCGTCGGGGCGGGGATGAACTGTAATGCCATCAGCACCAAAAAGTTCACAGTCCATCGCCACACGACAGACATTTGGTATATCGCCACCACGTGCATTGCGTAGTGTCGCTATTTTGTTGATATTTACACTTAATTTTGTCATAAAAGAATTTGCCTGCAAAATTAACAAAAATTATTTATCTTGTATCAATCTTCAAATTCTAAATCGCCTTTTTGATACATTTTATAATATTTTGCTAATAAATGTAGAAATTTTGCTGCCTCTTGTTTGATTGTCAATGTTTCGGCTGCAATTTCTATCTTCCTCATTTGCAATGTCATAATGCCGTACATAAAATTCATTAAAACTTCAATATCGCTTTTTGGCGTTGTGTTTTTAGTGTGTAAAGTGTTGATTGATGGCAAAATATAATAAAATTTGGCGTTGTAATCCGGCATTTTTCCCGATTCGAGCAGCAGAGTGTGAAAATCGTTTATTTGAATAATAATATTTTTGTTGATTTGAATATGCCCAAGTTTCTGCGCATTTTCGCTTTTCAGCATTTCGATAATGCTTTCGTACCATTCGTAAAGTTTTTTGCGTTCCGTTTCGGATTCGATAGGGTAGGGCTTCACAATTTTTTCGTTTACCGTATCCATATTTAATTCAAAAGCGCGTAGCAGGTCTTCTATCTGCCACATATATAACAGATATTCAACAATATTTTCGTGTTTAAGTTTTTGAGCAATATACATAGTTTATAGTGAATAGTTTATAGTGAATAGTTTGTAGTTGTTTGAGTAGTTTGAATTGTTTGAGTAGTTACCTAATTAGTAAGTCCCGATAGCTATCGGGACACTAATCACTAATCGTTAATCACTTAATTTCATTCCTACATTTCTTAATTTGCACATTTGCACAACTTGCCCCGATTTATCGGGATTGTTTATTTGCACATTAACCATTTATCATTAATCATTAACAGAAAAGTCCCACTCTTCGTCTAAATAATACGGTGTGGTGTATTGGTCGAGTTCGCGCCGGTCTTTTTTGGTTGGACGACCTGTTCCGCGTTCGCGTACGCCATTGGATGCAATTTTGCCAAGTTCGAGTAGCGCAAGTTGGTCGGGAGTGGTGATGTCCTGCAAAAATTCGGGTACAAGTTTGGCGTTCATTCTGTTTTGGCTCAATTCAAGGACTTTGAACGAAAATAATACCGGATTGCGCTTAATTTGTACCGTATCTCCAATTTTAACCATTCGTGATGCTTTGGCAACACTATTGTTTACCATTATTTTACCTTTTTTGCATTGTTCGGTGGCTAAAGTGCGAGTTTTGAAAAGGCGCACAGCCCATAGCCATTTGTCGATTCTAACTTCTTGAGTCATTTGCGTTTATCATTTAGGAAGAGTAAATTTGTCGGGCGTGAGGGCTGCGGGAGTAAAAATTACTTTAAGAATTATGCCGTCGAAATAATTCACGTTATTCATTCGTCCGCCAAGCGAAATTTCGGCATTTGCGCCGGGTAAAAGGCTGTCGGTGTTACCTGCGGCTGAGTTTTCTTCGTTGCCGTTGGTGTATCCTTTGAACGAATTGTTTCGATAAACTAACGCAATGTGCGCCCATTGGTCGATTGGATGCGTAAGCGCAGGATTGATATAGCCTTTGTCGCTGACCTGCCGTATATAATAATCGGCATACCAACCACGAGAGTTATAGCGTGTTTCGAGAGTAATTGTATTTTTATCTGTGCCTCCGTTTTTGCAAATATGGAAAAATCGCGGTCCGGCGAGCGAATCCATTGCGTATGGCTTGAAAATCACTTCGATAGTAAATTCCTGAGCATTTGCCAACGGGAAAGATGGGATTTGAATGCGGTCGCTGCTTGCCGAATGAAATTCTAGCGCATTGCCCAAATCGCTTTGAACTATTTTTGGCTCGCCTGTTACCATTATTGCGTATCCGCCAATGGAATTGAGGTTGTCAATGTTCCAAATCGTGGCATTTTGTGCCGATAAGGAGTTGATAAATAAAAATAATGCCGTTAAGATAAATGTTGGTTTCATTTGTTTGAATAGTTTGAGAAGTTTGAACAGTTTGAGAAGTTTGAGTAGTTATCTAATTTGGAAGTTAATCACTTATCACTAATCGTTAATCACTTAATAGTAGTCTTTTCATTTTACATTCTACATTATTTTCAGAGTAATTATTGTTGTGCAAAATTACAATTTTATTTTGCTAATTACAAATAGTTTATTAATTATCTGAATCTTTATACTACAAGCACAATTGCACCAATGGCAATCAATGCGCCTCCAATAATTGTTTTTATATCCATTGATTCTTTCAGAAAAAAGAATGAGAGTATCATTACAAAAACAACGCTTAATTTGTCAATTGGCGCTACTTTCGACACATTGCCTGTTTCTAATGCTTTGAAGTAAAATATCCACGAAAGCCCCGTTGCTATTCCTGAAAAGATTAAGAATAACAGGTTTGTTTTGCTCAATTCTTTTACTTCTTTGAGTTGCCCGCTCAATAGAACAATAGCCCAAGCCATAAACAGCACTACAACTGTACGTACTGCTGTGGCTACGTTTCCGCTAATTCCTTTTACGCCAACTTTTGCCAAAATTGCTGTCAATGCAGCGAAAAAAGCAGATAATAATGCATAATATTTCCACATATTTTTATCTAAATTGTATCAGTTTGTTTTTATAATTGAATAAAGATGGTATTTTATTTTTTTGCCACTAAATATGCCAATGGAAAACTCGCTTTAATGCAATCTTTTTTTGTAATTTTCCACTCGTTTTGTTCGATGAATTGCAGATATTGGTCAAATGTCCATTTTGAATAGGTTTTAAAACCAAAAATTCCCATAAATCCGGCTTTCAGTTTTTCGGAAAACTTATTACTTCGTGTAAATGTAGGGGCAATGAGAATGCCATCATCTTTTAGCACGCGCGATATGTTGGCAAGTGCCTTCTCGGGATTTGGCATAATATGCAATGCGTTGGAAATAATGACTGCATCAAATGTTTTGTCGGCATAAGTCAGATTTGTGGCATCTTGAACGCAAAAAGTAAGATTTGCCGCGCATCCTTTTGCCTTTGCCGTTTCTATCATATTTGGCGAAAAATCAGTTGCTTCAATTCTCTTGCAAGCATCAGCAATTTTAACAGCAATCAGCCCTGTACCTGTGGCAAGTTCCAACACTTCCATATCGGCGTTCAGTTCTTTGCGGACATTTTCTATCATTAATTTGTATGCCAACTTGTCTGTTTTTATCATATTTACCTTTAAGTCGTACAAAAAAGCAAATCTGTTCCAAAACTTTTTGTTGTCTGTATTATCCATATTTACATTGTTTTTTAATGTGTAATTTTGCTGCTTGTCCGCGTTTTGTCTTCATCAAATCAGTTCATCAATTAACTGATTTTCCAAAAGGTGTCAACGCCAATGCCGCTAACTTAAAATGCTGTAAACCAAATGGAATACCGATGATGGTGATGCAAAAAAGCACCCCAAATCCGAGATGTGTCAGGCAAATCCAAATTCCGCCTATCAGAATCCAAATCACATTCATAAATAAAGATAAGCAACCGCTTGAATTTTTTCCAT
>JAITXR010000295.1 GCA_031284665.1 Paludibacter sp. | reverse complement strand
ACCTCACTGTTGGCGAAAGTTATACATTTGTTACAACTGCCGCAACAAACAATGCAACACGTTTTTCGTTACAATTTGTAACCAATACAACGGATGTCAACAACAACGAAGCAAACAATACGTTTAGTTATGTAGATGACCAAAATCATATTGTAGCCTTAGGCGTAGCAGGCTGTAAAGTTACACTCTACGATGCCATCGGACGAATGATTAGCGAACAATACGCCGATTCCGACCGCTGGGCTTACGAACATTCGCTTTTGGCGGGAGTCTATCTACTAAAAATCACCGATAAAAATAATGCGGTGCATACGGATAAAGTGATAATAAAATAATTGATAATTGATAATGTGCCAATAAACAATTAAGAAACAAAGAACAGTGATTAGTGATTAACTTACAAATTAGTAGTTTTTTCGGGCACCGTTTACCGTTTACCATTTTATTAGCCAGCCCGCAGGCGCGGATACTGACATATCGGTACAAGTCTTGCAATCCGTGTCTTGATAAAATAGCCAACAATCCGATTACAAATCGGCGCGAGCGGAGTATGTGATAAAAAATCTAATTAAAAAACAATAACGTAAATTTGTGGCATAAAACTTGCTAAGCCAAACACAGTTTCACTTTAACCTAATCAAACTATTCAAACAATCAAACTGCTCAAACTATTCAAACAATCAAACTATATGAACTCAAAAAAATTATATATTCTTCCGCAACTCAACGTTATAAACATTGACTCGGAAATATCCTTGCAAATGGAATCAAATTCGCATACTGTATCGAATCCTCCCACAGAGGATAAGAATTGGGAACTTCAGTTTAATCAATCTACTTCAGTGCAACCATATCAGGATGCTCCTGTAACTGCGCCGATAAACGAAAATTTGGATTTGCTGAATTAAAGCGATGGATTAAACGATGGATTAAACTTAACACGTTTTTAAAAGCGTGTTAAGTTTAGCCCAAAGAATAGTGATTAGTGATTAACATCCTAATTAGTAGTTTTGTCATTAACCATTAACCTTACACTCCCAGCCCCGTAGCGGGTTGAACATTCTTCTAAATTGAAAAATTAAAGAATAGAGCAATGTAGAAATTACTGTATTATCAAGAAAATCATTTAATCCTGTAAATCCCGATTCAGACAAAAAGAGAAATACATTTTTTGAACACGAAAGCAAGAAAACACAACAAAAAACAAACAAAATTATAATGAATATTCTTTTACTTGGCTCCGGCGGGCGCGAAAATGCTTTAGCGTGGAAAATCGCCCAAAGCCCACTTCTTACTAAACTTTATGTAGCGCCCGGAAACGCCGGAACATCGGCTATGGCTGTGAATTTGCCTTTTAAGGCTGACGATTTTCAGGCAATCCGACAAGCCGTTTTGGATTATTCAATCGATATGCTGCTCGTTGGTCCCGAAGACCCATTGGTTAAAGGTATTGCCGATTTTTTTACTGCCGACGCGCTGCTGCAAAATATTCCGGTAATAGGTCCTAATCGCATTGCAGCGCAACTCGAAGGCAGCAAGGACTTTTCCAAACAATTTATGCTGCGACATAAAATCCCAACTGCGGGTTATTTCTCTGTTAATCAATCAAATATCGACGATGGAATTGCTTTTCTCGAAAATCTTAATCCACCCTTTGTGTTAAAAGCCGATGGATTGGCTGCCGGCAAAGGAGTGTTGATTATCAACGACTTGCAACAGGCAATCAAGGAACTCCGCGAAATGCTTTCGGGCAAATTCGGAAATGCAAGCAGCACCGTGCTTATTGAGGAATTTTTGTCGGGCATCGAATGTTCTGTTTTTGTGATTACTGATGGTAAAAACTACAAAATTTTGCCTGAGGCAAAGGATTATAAACGTATCGGCGAAGGCGATACAGGACTGAATACCGGCGGGATGGGCGCTGTGTCGCCCGTGTCGTTTGCCGATGCAGAATTTATGCGGAAAGTTGAGGAACAAATCATTATTCCAACAATTGATGGTTTGCAGAGCGAAGGCATTGAGTATAAAGGATTTATATTTTTTGGATTGATAAAAGTAAACGATGAGCCATATCTTATTGAGTACAATGCACGAATGGGAGACCCTGAAACTGAGGTAGTTATGCTCCGCATAAAGTCCGATATTGTGGAATTGTTGCAAGGCGTGGCAAACGGCAATCTCAACGAGAAATCAATAGAATTTGACCCCCGATATGCCACTGCCGTGATGTTAGTTTCCGGCGGCTACCCTGATGAATACGAAAAAGGCAAAGTAATTTCCGGTCTCGATAATATAAGCGAAAGCATTGTTTTTCACGCCGGTACAAGCGAAAAAAACGGACAGGTACTTACAGCCGGAGGGCGAGTATTGGCTATAAGTTCGTACGGAAACTCAAAAACCGAAGCCTTGAAAAAATCGTACTTGAACGCTGAAAAAATCACTTTTGATAAAAAATACTACCGTAAAGATATTGGATATGATTTGGAATAATTTGCCCGAAAGCACGCAGATAGCGCAGATTAGAGAGATTTTCGCAGACTGAATAAACTTTATCATCTAATTCTACAAATTGTTTGAAGAAAATATCATTGTCCAACATTAATTTATTCAATGTTGTCCTCTTTTGATTTCCATTATTTTGTGTAATTTGGTTTCAATTACTCAACAAATAGCACAACTGTCGCATTTTGACTGCTCGCCACGCAAACGGCGTTCTATCATCATTTTGATGCGGTCGCGCAAAGTTTCGATGCGTATATTATCCACAATATCGGAAGTAAAAGCATATAGTAACAGCAGGCGCGCCTCTTGCTGCGA
>JAITXR010000194.1 GCA_031284665.1 Paludibacter sp. | reverse complement strand
CCCATTAATCACTAATCATTGAATTTGTTTTTATCTTATTATGCAAATTTGCAAAAAAAAGAGTATTTTTGCAAACATCATTTTGTATGTATCATAAAATTTATTTATCGAATGACTTACTTTGGTTTCAATTTTAATTTTTACGAAATACTGTTTTTAGGTATTCTTCTGTTCGCTTTTATCTTTCAATCAGCGCATTATATCGGGATATTATTTGCTTTCGGCTGGCGAAAACGAAAAATAGCGAAAAATAAAATCACTTTTGTGTCGCCATTACCGGCTGTAAGCATAATTGTGTGTTCAACCGACGAAGACCAAAATCTCAAAAAAAATATCCCGCTGCTACTCGAACAGGATTATCCGCAATTTGAAATAATTGTGGTAAACGAATGTTCGGAGGACAATACCGAGCAAGTTTTACTCGACTTGCGCAGCCTCTATCCGCAACTCAAAATCACTTTTGTGCCTCTTCGTACTACGATAAAAAACACTCGTCAACTTGCTGTTATGCTTGGAGTTAAGGCGGCTCGAAACGATGTTTTACTGTTCACTTCGCCCTGTTGCACTCCGCAAAGTAAACAGTGGATAAAATCGATGATGCGCAATTTTACCCCGAAAACCGATTTTGTGCTTGGTATGACTTTAAGCCAAAATAAAACTCTGTTTTGGAGGCGTATGTTTGCACTCGAATCGTTTCTCCGCCAACTGAAAATTCTCTCGTCTGCCAATCGAGGCAAAGTTTTTACAATCAACAACAATAATTTCGCTTGCCGGAAAGAGATTTTTTATAAAAATAACGGTTTTGCCCCTTTCCTGAATTTGCCAAATGGCGACATCGAACTGCTGGCAAACCGACAAATGCGCCGACATAACTGCCGCATCGAAAACGCCGCCGAAAGCATTATGTGGGAAAATAGCCGAATGAATTTTAACGATTGGCAATACCACACAAAACGCCTGCAAAGGATTGAAATGAATTTTAATTTTTTAGGGCAATATCGCAAAGCCAACGAGGGCGAATGGCGAATACTGTTTTACCTGTCGTTCATACTGTGCCTGATAACAGGGAATATGCTCGTTATGGCGACGGCTCTATTGCTGTTTGTACTGCGCAGCACTTTGCGATTATTAAGTCTCAATTATATTTCAAAAAATTATAATTTCGGGAAATATTTTCCTTCGCTAATATTTGTCGATTTCGTTCTGCCATTAATAAAAGGAATTATACTGCTAAAAAAGAAAAATAGATATTAATTTAAGACATAAGACATTAAGATATTAGACGATTAGACATAAGATAGTATTGAGTATAAAGTGTCAAGTATCAAGTATCAAGTATCAAGTATTAAGATATGAGATAGTTAATAGTATCAAATCAAAAAAATAACCACTAAGCACACTGACCACACAAACAAAAGAAAAAAAATGTTCGTGAATGTTTGTGATGTTCGTGGTAAAAGAAAAAAATAAAAATTATGAAAAAACATAAAATCAACAAAGAAATCAAAGGCTCTGAAATTGAACAATTGATTATCAACACGTTCAACGAAAATCCTAACAAAACTTTTAATTACAAACAAATTGCGGCTGCTATCGGTGCTAAACACGAATCGCAAAAACGACTTGTCAGCGAAATGCTCAACAGCCTCAAAAACAATGATATAGTGGTCGAAAACGATTACGGTAAATATCGCCTCAACACTCAGGGTGGCGACGTTACGGGAACTATCGACCGTCAAGGTGTTAAAACTTTTGTAATTCCCGATGGCGGTGGCGAAACAATTTTTATCCCCGAACGCAAAACAAATCACGCTATGCTGGGCGATAAAGTGCGCGTTTTCCTGTACGCCCGTCGCAAAGGTTTGATGCCCGAAGGCGAAGTAGTGGAAATTACAGAAAGAGCAAGAAATACTTTTGTCGGAATTGTGCAAGTGTCTCACGAATACGCTTTTGTAATATCCGACAACAAAAATCTGACTAACGATATTTTTATTCCAAAAAACAATATCAAAGGAGCAAAAAATGGACAAAAAGTTGTAGTACGACTGCTCGATTGGGAGGCAAATCTCAAAAATCCTGTTGGCGAAATAATTGATATTCTGGGAAATAAAGGTGATAATAACGCCGAAATGCACGCTATTTTGGCTGAATATGGTTTGCCTTATAAATATCCTGCCGAAGTGGAAGCCGCTGCCGAAAAAATAGATGCCGGAATTACTGCCGACGAAATTTCGCGCCGAATAGATTTGCGCAATGTTACAACCTTTACCATCGACCCGCGCGATGCCAAAGATTTTGACGATGCTCTTTCACTTCGCCGCCTGCCCGATGGCTTGTGGGAAGTGGGAGTGCATATTGCCGACGTAACTCATTATGTTACACCTAATTCCATTATCGAAAAAGAGGCAAGCCGTCGCGCAACTTCGGTTTATTTGGTTGATAGAACAATCCCAATGCTGCCCGAACATCTGTCGAATGGAATTTGCTCTTTGCGACCAAACGAAGAAAAATTAACCTTTTCGGTTATTTTCAAAATGAACGATAATGCCGAAGTGATTGATTATCAAATTGCTAAAACCGTTATTTGCAGCAATCGCCGTTTTACTTACGAAGAGGCGCAAATGGTGCTCGAAAGCGAAGAAGGCGATTATAACACAGAATTACTTACACTCAACCGATTAGCAAAAATTTTGCGTCAGCGCCGTTTCGACAATGGCGCAATAGCCTTCGACCGCGTAGAAGTGCGCTTTGAAATTAACGAACAGGGAACTCCGGTTTCGGTGTTTTTCAAAGAGGCAAAAGATGCCAACAAACTTATCGAAGAATTTATGCTTTTGGCTAACCAAACTACGGCGCACCACATCGGCAAACCCGGGCGCGGACTGAAAGCCAAAACTTTTGTCTATCGAGTTCACGATGTCCCAAATCAGGACAAATTGCAAAATTTTTCGGAATTTATTCGCCGTTTTGGTTATAAACTCAAAACATCAGGCAAAAAAGAAGCCGTTTCAAAGTCAATAAATTCGTTGCTCGACGATGTACACGGCAAACGCGAACAAAATCTTATCGAAACACTTGCTGTCCGCTCGATGGCAAAAGCCGTTTACAGTACCGAAAATCTTGGGCATTACGGCTTGGCTTTCGATTTTTACACACATTTTACGTCGCCCATTCGCCGCTACCCCGATATGCTCGTTCACCGCTTGCTCGAAAAATATTTAGCAGGCGGCAAAAGCGTTTCGCCCGACGAATACGAGCAACTTTGCCTTCATAGCAGCAATATGGAACAACTCGCCGCTAATGCCGAACGCGCATCGATAAAATACAAACAAGTAGAATTTATGTCAAAATCTATTGGGCAAGTGTTCGATGGCGTAATTTCGGGAGTTACCGAGTGGGGAATATATGTGGAAATTACCGAAAATAAATGCGAAGGAATGATTCCTATCCGCAATTTAAAAGACGATTATTACACTTTCGACGAGAAAAACTACTGCCTTATCGGTGTCCGTCACAAGCATCGATACCAACTTGGCGACGCAGTAAAAATCCGTGTTACCCGCGCAAATTTAGAGAAAAAACAATTGGACTTTGAATTGGCATAACATTGAGAGCGGAGAATGAATTGAATATTGCTTTCACTCCACCACAATAGTAAAACTTGCCAGCCGTTCCGATAAATCGTCGGCTAAAATTTCCACAAGATACATTCCTGTGCGTGCTGCCATTGTGTGTTCGGGCGTATTAAGTCGCTCGCTGCGCAGTAAAACGCCGGTTGCCGTCCACAGCCTGACGCGAGTGGATTGTGTGGTATTATAGTTTATTTGGATTACATTGTTGTGCTGACTGACTATTGGATAATATCTGAATGTAGGTCGTGCCTCACGCGCAATAAACGGACAAGACAACATTTGCGACCCATCAGGGCGAGTGATTAAAACTGAGTATTCATCGCCAACAGTAAGTGTATTAACCGGTCCGAGATAAATGTACGAGCGCGTTTCACCCTGCAAATAATATCCGTTTTGCAACCATTGAAAGCCTGCAAAATCGAAACCGCCATTATATTTTTTATTTTTTAGTGCTATCACATCGTCCCATTTTTGCTCCATAATAGTTTCGGGATAAAGCACCGCAAACTGATATTCAGATGTCAATGAATTACAAGCCTTAGCACTGTCGGACAGTATTATTGTAAATGAATACTTGTCAGGATAAACTTTCGTGGGCAAATCAACAATTATAACATCGCCACTTCCGAAATTTCCTTCAAAATTCTGAAAACCTGCCGCAAGCGCTTTATCGCTGAAAGTTATTTTAAAATTTGTCGGAAATCGGTCGTTAGGTGAATAAGATGGAGGAAATTGTAATATAAAATTAGTATCATCGGCGCAGATTCGAGGAATAACAGCAGCCAATGTATTGATTTTTGGCAAAATATCAAGTTTCAACGTTATGCCTGAACAAATATCGTTAAGTTGATAAATGCCGCTCAAAGTTCCTTCTTGAAAAATAGTATCGGCATAAGCGTAAGGCAACTCGTTAGCACAAATTACAAGCGTATCAAACAGATTATTGTTAGACGATATGGTCAATGTCAGCGTAATAATACTATCGCAACCGAGCCTCGAAGTCAGCGTATCAATATATATTCCGCTTGTATTCAACGTTTTGCCATTAAAATCGTAAGTATATCCTTCGCAAATTACCTCCGAATAGGCAAATGTTGAGTTTGGCAACACGCTTAAAGTGAGTGTAACAATGCTATCGCAATCGTTGATATTTGTTAATGTATCGCTATAAACGCCAGCCTGATTGAGTAATCTGCCATTGAAATTGTAAATTTCGTTTTCGCAAATTGAGTCGGAAATTGTATTGTTAATTACAGGCAAAAAATTATTTTCTGTAATAAAATAGTCGCAAACTTCACCGACATTATTGGTTATTTTTATATGTAAGCTTATGTCTGAATTGCCTGTCAAGTTTGTGTAAATTGTGTCGCCAGCATATTCAACGCCGTTGATTGTCCAAAGATATTGCACATTATCAAAAAGAACGTTCAAATCTTCATTTTGCGAAATATAAAATGTGTTACAATCAAAGTTTATCTTTGGCATTGGAATTTCGTATTTGACTTTCAATATCGGGTGTTTGGTAGAATCAGGATATTCCTTACTTGCAAATGCCATACAGCGATAATAATTATTAACATTTTCTTGATACGGACGACACGAAATTCCTTGATAATCAGAATATAAGTATCCATTATTCAACAAAATATTATTCATATTAAAAACATAATCCACCCAATATGCAGGATTATTCATTGTCCCCGGAATCTGAGGCGTTATCACACTCGTGCTTGCGTCAATAGTTGGTTGGTTATTCCAAGTAATTGTATATTCGCCCCACGATTGATTTACACGATTGAAAATATGTTTATTGGTCGCAGTATTTGAGGAATTTCCGCGAAAACCTATACCAAACAGATACAAATCTGCATTTGTTATATGAGCATTAGAGGTAAGATTAAAATCAGATAAATCAAAATTTATATAAAAACGCTCAATACCGGGTATGCCATCCCACGTCCAAATATCTGATACTATGTAAGTTCCTGTGCCTTTATTTGAATTGTTTTGTGCATCATCTGCCGGCTGTCTGCATGCAACGAGCGCATCTGCTGTTGTATAGTAGGCTTGAGTGCAAGTAATAGGCTGAGAATCCATTACTGTTAAATTCAGCGTTACAATGCTGTCGCAACCATTTGCGGCTGTGAGTGTATCAACATAAGTTCCTGCTATGGTCAGCATTCGTCCGTTGAAATCGTATGCTTGATTTTCTCCAATAGTTGCAGAAATAGTATCTTTTGCAATGGGTAAAACCCAAAGTGGATTTCCAAATTTATTGAGCGTGG
>JAITXR010000027.1 GCA_031284665.1 Paludibacter sp. | reverse complement strand
ACACAATTATTTTTATTTATGGATGTAGAAAAATTAAAAAACACACAAAAAATCGTGTTTTAATGTATTTTATATTTTATTGCTGTCTGTTCTAAAATTTTGTTAATTCACAAAATGGTGCGGGGTACAAAATGCGGGACAGTAGCCCTCACAAAACGGCGCGAGCGGGTTGAACTAAAATTGCGTACCTAACGGCACGCAGATACGAGATAGAATGCCGTTTCTACCAAATATAACATCTCCCGACACGTCGGGACAGGCTCTAACGGGATGAAAACAAATGATTAAGGTAATGAACGTCTGTCGTACACATTGCAGAGACGCAATTAATCGCGTCTCTACAGACACGCCCCTACAAAACTTCCAAATCGACACAAGCAAATCTCATATCTAACAATCTAATAGTCTAATAGTCTAATAGTCTAACAGTCTAATAGTCTAACAGTCTAATATCTCATATCTAAAATCCTTGATACTCAATACTCAATCCTTGATACTAAACTCACTTATCGCCAAACGTAAAATTTCGTTGCATCAGATAACTGCAAACCGACGAAAAAATGGTTACTATCACTTTCGATGGAGTGGGGAAAACGTGAAATACATCTACAAATAGTTTCAGCCCGAAAAATGTAATCAGAAAACTTATTGCAACAGTGCTTAAATATCTGATTATTTGCACTTTACCTTTCAGATGTGATGTGGTAAAGGTTACATATTTTTGAAGTAAAAAGCCGGATATAAATGTGATTGGGAAAACAAGAATTAAACTTGCAATGTGCGAACTGAAAGCCACAAAACCCAAATCGAGAATTTGTTGGTGCAATGCAAAATGATAGATTAAAAAATACAAAACCCAGTCGAACACCATATTAGCGGTGCCGGTAACTCCATAACGAAAAATTTGCCGAGTCATAATTCGGCTAAATGGAGGATAAAAAAAATCAATTATTACGGTTATTCGCTGTCCGATATTTTCGAGAAATTTTCGCATTAAAGTATAGTTTAAAAAAGATTTCTTATCTTTGCAAACTTTGAAATTTATAAGGTGGCAAAAATAATTAAAAAATTTGCCATTTAGTATTTTTTTTATCGATTTTTTTATTTTTTATCATCAAAATATGAACGACGACTATCATAGTTATGAATCAAGTACGCGCCAAAAAACGTTTGGGGCAGCACTTCCTTACCGATATGGAAGTTGCTCGCCGTATAGTGTCGAGTTTACCGCTCGAGGCTGTGAATTGTGTGCTTGAAGTTGGACCGGGAACGGGCGTTCTTACTCAGTATCTAATTGAAAATAAAGACATTACATTCAAAGCCGTTGAACTTGACGGCGAGGCGGCTACTTACTTGCGTCGCCGATTTCCTCAACTAAATTTAATCGAAGCCGATTTCCTGAAACTCGATTTATCTGACATTTTTCCTCAATCGTTCAGCATAATTGGCAATTTCCCTTATAATATTTCGAGCCAAATTTTTTTCCGTCTTCTCGACCATAAAAACAAAATCCCACTTCTTGTCGGGATGTTGCAAAAAGAAGTAGCCCAGCGCATTGCCGCACCGGCAGGCAGCCGCACTTACGGAATATTAAGCGTTTTTTTACAAGCATATTACGATATAGAATATTTGTTTACCGTAGATGAACACGTTTTTGACCCTCCGCCCAAGGTCAAATCGGCTGTTGTTCGCCTCACGCGAAATAATGTTGAAAAACTCGAATGTAACGAGCAACTTTTTCGTACAGTGGTGAAAACAGCCTTTAACCAGCGTCGAAAAACTATGCGCAACTCACTGAAATCGCTTGTGGGAGAGAATGCAGAATTGACAAATGATACAATTTTTAATCTCCGCCCCGAACAATTAGACGTGCAGGCATTTGTGGCTCTTACAAACAAAATTGAGCAAGCAAATACTGATAAATGCGCTAAAAATTAACAAAAAGTTTATCACCGGAAAAAACAAAAAAAATTATGTCAGAATTAAGATTATTTTATCAGGAAAGCGGGCGGGTGAAATTGTCAAAATCGCTCGATACACTTAAAAAAGTAGAAAAAAAAGATTTATTGTGGATTGATTTGATAGATGTGCCGGATGCCATTGAAACCGAATTGGAACAGTTTCTGAAAATTTATATTCAGGAAGACGAAGAGATTGAAGAAATCGAAATGTCGTCGCGTTTTATTCAAACAGAGGACAGCATTGTGGCGAATACAAGTTTTTTGCCCGATAATTTTATTCCCGAGCCAATTTCGTTTATTATTAAAAATGGGATATTAGTTTCGGTGCGCGACATCGATTTGCGCTCGTTTAACGAAACGGTAAAAAAGATTTTTGCCAATACTCGCAATTTTCCTACCGGCTATCACGTCCTTGTTACTCTGCTCGAAACCCGTGTGGAATACGATGCCGATATGATTGAAGAAATTACCGACCAAATCACTTCGCTTAGTAAAACCTTGAACACCGAAGAAGATATTGACGAAGATATTCTTATCCAAATTAAGGAATTGCAGGAAAAAGTTATGATTATCCGTCAAAATATAATGGATAAACAACGAGTGGTTTCCAATCTGCTGAAATCGACACTTATCCCACGCGAATTGCTGCAACGGCTTACGATGGTGATAAAAGATATAAATTCGCTGTTTGAATATATTCGCTTTGGTTTCGACCGTTTGGACTATTTGCAGGATACATTTCTTGGTCTTGTAAATTTGCAGCAGAACAAAATCATTAAAATTTTCACCGTTGTTTCGGTAATTTTTATGCCGCCAACGCTTATCGCAAGTTTGTATGGAATGAACTTTAAGTTTATGCCCGAACTCGATTGGAAATTTGGCTATCCATTTTCGATTGCGCTTATGGTTTTATTTTCGGGCGCAGTGCTGTTCTATTTCCGCAAACGGAAATGGCTGTAATTTCCCTAAAACTCTGTTAGAATTAATATCAATCTATCCGCTTTTATAGTGAAGTTTTCCCAAATTAGTAGTTTTTTCGTTTACCTTGCTCCGTTGTCCTTGTACCCTTCTTCATTTCTTCATTGGCATATTGGCACATTGGCATATTAGCACATTAACTTAGTGTGCTTCCAACCAATTCTTCCCTGTTCCGCAATCGGCAATTAGTGGGACTTTCAGAACGCAAGCATTTTGCATTTCCTCGATTATTGCTTGTCGTGCAATTTGGGTTTCGGCTATTGGTACTGAAAAGTTTAGTTCGTCGTGGACTTGAAG
>JAITXR010000211.1 GCA_031284665.1 Paludibacter sp. | reverse complement strand
TAACAAGGCTTTATGAAAATTATTTTCGACAATATAATTTTTTCACTTCAAAGAGCAGGCGGTATCTCTATTGTGTGGAAAGAACTGATTTCGAGAATCGTCAGTTCCGATTTGTTGTGTAGTTTTATAGAATATTCCGATTGCGAAAACAATATTTTTCGCAAAAAAATTAATATTCCACACAAGAATATTATTACTAAAAGCACATTTTTATTCTTATTTAAACGGTATTTAAACCCAAATATCAAAGAGAAGTCGCCATTTATTTTTCATTCATCGTATTACAGATATTCAAAAAACAAAAATGCCATCAATTTTACTACTGTTCACGATTTTACTTATGAATATTTCCTCAAAGGCATAAAAAAATGGATACATTGCCACCAAAAACACAATGCTATTCGACATTCCGACTACATTATTTGCATTTCGGAAACAACAAAACGCGATTTACTGAAATTTTTGCCTGATACGCCCGAAAATAAAATATCGGTAGTGTATAATGGCGTTTCGGACGAATATTTCCCCATCGAAAACGCCACAAGCAAATACGGAAAATATGCTGTGTTTGTGGGACAACGCAGCGGTTATAAAAATTTTGAAACTGCAGTTAAAGTGTTGAAAAACACCGACTTGAATTTAGTAATTGTAGGCGTAGATTTGAAAGAAGATGAAACAAAGATGCTTGACAGCGAACTTGGCAAAAGCCGTTATTTCTATTTGGGAAAAATTTTAAATGCCGAGTTGAATGAGGTGTATAATTCTGCCTTTTGTTTGCTCTATCCATCTCTGTACGAGGGATTTGGCATACCCGTACTCGAAGCACAAAAAGCGGGTTGCCCTGTTGTGAATTTTGATGTGCCCGCCATTTGCGAAATTGTGGGCGACAGAACATTAACCGCCGCAACAGGAGATGAAAAAGATTTGTTGAACAAGATTAATTTGTTAAATAGCAGCGAAATACGAGAAAAAACAATTCGTTTAGGACTTGAAAATGCAAAACGTTTCAGTTGGCAAACGATGTGTGCTCAAATTGTTGATTTATACCGTATTGCAATGAACAATCATAATTTATGAAAATATCCCTCATAACCGTTTGCTACAATAGCGCAGCAACTATTGAAGATACTATAAACTCGGTACTTTCGCAAAGCTACGAAAATATCGAATATATTGTTGTTGATGGCAATTCAACGGACAAAACGGTGAAAATCATACAGGAATACGAGCCAAAATTCAATGGTCGGTTACGGTGGATTTCCGAGCCGGACAATGGTTTGTACGATGCGATGAACAAAGGCATCGAAATGGCAACAGGCGAAGTTGTGGGGATAATCAATTCAGACGATTTATTTTGTGATACTGATGCGGTACACAAAATTGCAAATCGGTTTACATCTGACAAAACCTTGGACGCTGTTTATGCAGATTTATATTACGTTTCTAATTTAGACATTTCAAAAATTATCAGAAAATGGATTACCGGCAAACAAAAACCTTTTAAAACAGGCTGGCATCCGGCGCATCCGGCTTTGTATATCAAAAAAGCGATTTATGATAAATATGGCTTGTTTGATTTGAATTATAAATTGGCAGCAGACTTTGAAATAATGCTTCGTTTTATTGACAAGTATAAAATAAAAATTGATTATATGGAAGAGTCCATTGTGAAAATGCGTTTAGGTGGAGAAACAAATAAAAGCATAAAAAACATTGTAAACCAAAACATTGAATGTGTTCGTGCTTTTAGAAAAAACGATATAAAAGTAAATGTTTTTTTATATCCGCTCAAACGACTTTTACCTAAATTACAACAATATAAATGAAAACTCTACTACTTACAGGCGCAAACGGATTTTTAGGCAGAAATATTTTGCCTTTGCTTCGCGAAACTTATCACGTAGCAACCCTCGATTTGCAAAATGCTGATTATGTTTGTGATGTTTCAAAAAATATTTTTGAAATAACAAAAAAAATCGACATTGTGCTCCATGCTGTTGGAAAAGCGCACATTGTGCCAAAAACAGCAATCGAAAAGCAGGCGTTTTTTGATGTGAATTTACAGGGAACAGTTAATTTGTGCAACAGTTTAGAACAATCGGGCACTATTCCTAAATCGTTTATTTTCATTAGTACGGTGGCTGTTTATGGATATGAGTTTGGCGAAAATGTTACCGAAAATGCGCCATTAAATGGCACTTCGCCCTATGCTTTAAGTAAAATTCAGGCAGAAAAATATTTGATAGAATGGTGTGCGAAAAATAAAGTAATATTGTCAATATTTCGCCCATCGTTAATTGCAGGGGCAAATCCTCCGGGCAATTTGGGCGCAATGATAAATGGAATAAAAAATGGGAAATACTTGAGAATTAGTAAAGGTACAGCACGCAAAAGTGTGCTGATGGTGCAAGATATTGCCACTTTGGTTCTACTTGCGGCAGATAAAGGCGGGATTTTCAACGTTTGCAGTGATGAACAACCGAGTTTTTATGAATTAGAACAACTCATTGTCAATCAGTTACATAAATCTACTGTATTGACAATGCCGATGTGGGTTGCAAGAATTGCTGCAAAAATTGGAGATGTATTTAAAATATCAATATTCAATTCTCAAAAGTTGGAAAAAATCACATCTTCGCTTACTTTCAGCAACGAAAAAGCAAAATCGGAATTGGCTTGGAAACCGATAAATGTGTTGGAAAACTTTAGAATATTTTAACCAATAAATAGTAATGGAAAAACCTTGTCAAATTTCAGCCGGTATTGTTACTTACAAAAACAGCATTGATATGCTAAAAAACGTCATCGACAGTTTTTTGCGTACGCAATTGAATGTGAAATTATATGTAATTGACAATTCTGCCGATGCAGCAATAAAAAATCTGTGCCAACGCTATCCTGTGGAATACATCGAAATGCCACAGAATGTTGGGTTTGGAGCAGGACACAATGTTATCTTAAAACAAAAAAAATTGCTGGGGAAATATCATTTGGTGCTTAATCCGGATATTTATTTTGACGAAAATGTGCTGGAAACCCTGTTTGAATATATGGAGGCACACCCAAATATTGGAAACATAATGCCTAAAATATTGTATCCCAATGGCGAAACTCAATATTTATGTAAATTATTGCCCAAACCCATTAATTTGATTGGCAGAATTTTTATTCCTTTTAAATGCGTGAAAAAACGCTTGGATTATGATTTTGAAATGCACTTTACCGACTACAATCACACAATGCAAGTGCCTTATCTGTCGGGCTGCTTTATGTTTTTGCGCCGCGAAGCCATCGAAAAAGTGGGTGTGTTCGACGAAGGAATTTTTATGTACGGCGAAGATACCGACCTCAACCGCCGCATTGCAAAACATTATCAAACAGTGTTTTACCCACAAGTATCGGTTACGCATAATTACGAAAAAGGCTCGTACAAACAGTTACGGCTGTTGATGATACACATTAAATCCGCCATTTATTATTTTAACAAATGGGGCTGGTTTTTCGACAAGGAACGCGCTGAAATTAACAAACAGACAAAGCAACAATAGATAAACAGAATATTGACAAATAAATAATAAGCAATTAACAAAAAATGTTTTGTAAAAGGTTTTGTGTTACGCATAATGCATTGATATAATGTTGTTTATAATCTATTTTCAAAAAAAGTCCACAGGGTTAATTTTCAAAAAATCTTCGCAAGGGATACCGCTGTTGCCAACCAATAAAACTTTTGCATCGGGGAATTTTTTTGCAAAAATCGACATACCTGCATTTTTTTGCGTAAAACTGCCTTTTACTTCCAAAGCAAGCACTTTTCCGCCTTGTTCGAGCACAAAATCTACCTCGTTATTGTTATCTCGCCAATAAAAAAGCTTGTAATTCTCTTTCATTCTGTGGTTTATCAAATGTGCGCCAATGGACGATTCGACCAATCTCCCCCACAAATCGGGCGTAACGATTGCTTTTTCATAACTTTCGTGCATTTGCGTTGTCAGCAGGGCGTTGTTATACACCTGAAATTTTGGGCTTGAAGAGCGTTGCATAACGACACTGCCCGAATATTTTTCAAGTCCGCCGAGCAGTCCGCAGTCGTTCAAAAGCGTGAGATAACCCGACAAAGTGGTGGTATTTCCTGCATCTTGCAACTGCCCAAGTATTTTGTTGAACGACAGAATTTGTCCCGAATGTAACGCGCCCAACTCAAAAAGTCGCCTGAGCAAAGCCGGTTTATCCACACGGGTAAGCATCAGAATATCTTTTGAAATGCTTGTTTCTACCAGCGAATTGCGGACGTAATCTTTCCAGCGTTTTTCGTTATCTATAAATTCTGCTGCACCCGGATAGCCGCCAAAATAGACGTATTGCTGAAAATTCCACCCAAAAGCCGACTGCATTTCGGCAAACGACCAATGTGGAACGTGAATTATCTCAAAGCGTCCTGCCAACGATTCAGTTAAGCCCTTTTGCAGCAATAATCGCGAAGAACCGAGCAGTATTACTTTGATATTCAGTTTGTTGCGAGTGTCGAAATCCCATTCTCGTTTTATAATTTCCGACCAGTTATTGATTTTTTGAATTTCGTCCAACACCAACAAATATTCGGAAATGCCGCGTGCTTTCATTTGCATTCGCACACTTTCCCACGTTTGCGAAACCCACGAAGTATTGCTTTCTTCGATGCCGTCAGCCGTTTGGTAACTGTGGGCAATGCTCACAGTTTCAAGCATTTGCAACGTCATTGTAGTTTTACCAACCTGACGTGCGCCAACCAGCACCTGAATAAATCTTCGAGGTTCTTCTGCTCTTGTTTTAACTAATTGAATTTCAGCACGTTGCATAGT
The DNA here is from genome assembly GCA_031284665.1 of Paludibacter sp. Taxonomy (GTDB): domain Bacteria; phylum Bacteroidota; class Bacteroidia; order Bacteroidales; family Paludibacteraceae; genus JAITXR01. The sequence goes on along the minus strand of JAITXR010000211.1, from coordinate 3,311 downwards.
TGTTTTGTATTTTACTCAATACATTGAGTAATTTTACTCAATGTATTGCGCAAAATTACTCAATATTTTTTGTAATAACAAATATTTGTGTGATTTTTTTTGTGGATAATGCAGTTTTCTTTCTGCACGGACTGTTTGTTTTCGGTTGGTTTTTACTATTAACTTAGGAAAAATCAAAATATTTTGACTTTTTCTGACTTAATAGTCAAATTAGATGCAAAAAACAGCATAAAGCGGCACGGATTTGATATTGTTTTCAAAGCCGAAATTCTTTTGCGAAATTCTTATTGCGTAGGGCGATTTGTATTTTTTTACAAAAATATCCAAACTGCGCGAGCGGGTGCGTTTACCCTTTTTTACCTCCACAGGTATTATCTCCGTTTCGTGCTGCAACACAAAATCAATTTCGGCGGTATCTTCACTTTTCCAATAAAACAAAGGAGTCTTTTTTGCTGCAAATGTCTGTGCCACAAAATTTTCTGCCAATGCGCCAAGAAAAATATTGTCCACGTCGAGAGACGACAAAATAATTTGCGTTGCAATGCCGGTGTGCATCGCCAACATTCCGGTATCGCTCATATAAAGTTTGAAATCGCTGAGATTTTGATACACTTTGAGCGGCATAAAGCCGTGTTCGAGCCGCGAACATTTATGTACGATGCCTGCATACAAAAGCCATTCTATCGCCTCGCCGAAAATAGTTGCCGTGCCGCCTTTTTGCACCACCTTGTACTGAAATTTCTTGTTTTCCTTGCCCAACTGCGCAGGAATGGAATCGTAGCAGCCGCGAATTTTCATACTTGTGGCAGGCGTGGCATATTTAGCCATATCAGAAATGTATTCGTTCAAAATTTTGCCCTGCATATCGCGAATGGTGAGAAAACTGTTATTTGCCTTGTAATCGGCAATAACGGCAGGCATTCCACCCACAATGCAATAAAGATTGTACATTTCCAACGCCATATTGTGCCAAGCATTGGGCATTGGCTTGAGTTCGGCATAATATTTTTTAATTTCTTCGACAAGAATTTCTTTGTTCATTGCCCACAAAAACTCCTCAAAATCAAACGGATACATATTTATTTCATCAACTTTGCCCACAGGAAACGAATATTTTTCGCGATTGACTGCCACGCCGAGCAAACTTCCCGCCGAAACAACGTGATATTCGGGTGCAAGTTCGCAAAAATATTTCAACGAAGTCAAAGCCCGCTCACACGCCTGAATTTCGTCGAAAAAAAGCAAGGTTTTCGTCGCCCTGATGCGCTCGCCGGTGTGTGCCTCAATAAGCGGAATAAGTGATTCGGGCGAAATATCGCCGTCAAAATAACCGCGAATGGTGGCGTTGGTTTCAAAATTGATATAAACAACATTCTTAAACTCGTGTTTGCCAAATTCGTTGATAATGTAAGTTTTGCCTATTTGCCGCGCTCCGTTCACTATCAACGGTTTACGGTTTTTGTCGGTTTTCCACGCAATCAATTCAGAAATAACTTTTCTTTTCATAATGATTTAATTTTTCAGACTGCAAAGTTACTAATAACTTAGGAAAAATCAAAATATTTTGACTTTTCCTGACTTAATAGTAAAAATTCAGGAAAAAGCCTACGGGGAACGAGAGGCTACGATAAACTGAGAAACTTAAATAATCTTTGCCACCATTTCTTTTTTGTCTTTTGATACTCATTAAGAATCTCCCTTTTCTCAGAAGAAGAAATTATATATACGCCTAATAAATTGTCTGTTGTACAGTTGTATCTCTTTGTGTTTTCAATGTTTATAAATGGCAATTCAAAATAAATCTTTTTATTACATTCCAATTCTAATGAATAGATGCTATCTATTTCTATTTTTTGATATTTCTCCATATTTATATCTGGAATATAAAAAGAATAGATATGAAACGAGTCTTTATTCTCATTTGTCGCACTGATTACAAAATTGTATTCATCTTGCTGTTGAATAGAAATAATCTTAACAGATATTTGTCCTGTTAGAAATTGCTTACCTATAAGCAAAAAACAAATCATCACTAATATTCTTATCTTATTTCGTTCCATCATTAATTATTTTAGTTGTGCTGCACACGGCTAATAGATAACTATTTATTTGCATTTTGATTGTTTCCCCCTCCTTGTCGCAAGTTTGCGACTTCCCGCATACGGGATAAATCGTTGTTTTTATAACTTTCTCATTCATAATTATTTACAATTCTAACTATACAACGCTATCCGAATAATCAACTGAATACAATTTATATCTATTTTCTTATTTTACCAAGCCACGATTTATCCCGTATGCGGGAAGTCGCAGACTTGCGGCAAGAGGGTGTATCCTCTACGAGGAAAAATCGGGCATTTGTGTTTTTTTCTATTGATATGAATATCCTAACGGATAAAAACACCTGAATATTAGGCGTTTACAGAATGTTTTATGGCGAACTCAGATTATTAGTTTGCGAGTGTCAAGAAAAATCCAATTACTAAAAAAATAAATAACAAACTGATTATTCCAACTATTAAGCAATGTATTCTTTGTTTTGTGTTGATATTTGGAAATTCCATTTCGCCCGATAGATATTGCGTATTTTTTTTCTTTCCCAAAATAGCAAAAAAAACAAATCTAATGTACAGCCCTATAAATTCTATAAAAGTATAATGCCCGCCTTGATATTCGTTGTGTCTGTGCATAATGTTATAATTTTGGATGTTTTTTTCCAATAATACTTTATTTGTATCTTCTCGTGACTGCGGGCGTCATTTTGTTAATTCTTTATTTTATTTTGAAATTCTCTCAGGCGTAGTTCCAACCTTACTTTGGAGCCACAAAGATAATGAAATATTTATAATTTTAGCAAAAAAGAGATTAAATCTTTTTTTTAATCTATAACTTTGAAAATCAAAGAACTTTTAATATGAATGATTTTATGGAAGATTTTATGGAAAAAATTGAGCCGTTAAAATTTGGGAAATATACTTTTCTCACTTCGTTGGCTATTGGAACGTACCTTTTTGTCGGTTTTATCCTGCAACTCGAAGATATTGCGCTACTTATTGGCAGTGTGGGTTTGTTCGTCATTCTTGCCGTGATAATGTTCTTCTCGCGCAAAATTCAGTGGTACAAAGTGGGGGAAGAAAGCGATGAAAATGCCTTGTGATGAGGTAGCATTTGCGTAATTTTATTTGTAGAGACGTGGCACGCTACGTCTCTACTTTTTTTTCCAACTCAGAACGGCAAACCGTCAAATATTCTGTTTAAATCGCCTTTTTGGTAACGCAAAGGGTTAGTCAAAATCACGCGCATTTCTTTGT